>NZ_FXAM01000004.1:0-35000 GCF_900155475.1 Methylomagnum ishizawai
GGCGGCTGGGAGCCGCTGTGGGCGCGTTCGCTGGCCTGCGCCGATGAATTATGCGCCCTGGCCCAGGGCTACGCCGGGGCGGTGCCCGACGATCCCGCCAGGGCGGAGGTTGCGGCTTGGGCCGGGCTGCTGCGCGACGATTTGCGCTCCCACGCCCGCGATTGGACAGCCTGGACCCGGCCGCGCCGGCCACGTCCCCTTGGGCGAGGCCGGTGAAGCGGGCGCGGCCCTGGCCGCACGCCTGGACGCCCTGGCCGACGCGCCGAACGCCTGTTCCGGGGAGATGGATTTCCGGTTTCCTGTACGACCGGCCCGGCATCTGTTCAGCCTGGGCTATCTGGTGAACGAGGGGCGGCTGGACGGCACCTATTACGACCTCCTGGCCTCGGAAGCGCGGCTGCCAGCCAGATTGCCATCGCCAAGCGCGAAGCGCCCAGCACCCATTGGGCGCGGCTGGGCCGCCGCATGACCCGGTGGGCGGCCCATGTGCTGTTGTCCTGTCGGGCTCGATGTTCGAGTACCTGATGCCTTCCCTGGTCGGCTTCACTCCGCGCCATAGCCTGTTGGACGAGACCTGCCGCCGGGTGGTCGCCCGCCAGATCGAATACGGACGCCAGCGCGGCATCCCTGGGGGCATTTCGGAATCGGCCTTCGCCGCCCGCGACGCCGGGATGACCTATCAATATTCGGCCTTCGGCGTGCCCGGCCTGGGCATGAAACGCGGCTTGGCGCGGGATTGGGTGGTCGCGCCCTACGCCACGGCCCTGGCGGCGCTTTACGGCCCAGGCCGCCGCCGAAAACTACGCCCGCTTGGAAGCCCTGGGCGGGCTGGGTCCGCTATGGCTTCTACGAAGCCCTGGATTTCACCCCGGAGCGGCTGGCGGAACGGCAAGGGGTGCGGTGGTGCGCTGCTATATGGCCACCACCAGGGCATGGCCTTGGTCGCCCTGGCCGATGTGGTCCACGACGGGGCGATGCGCGGGCGCTTCCACCGGGTGCCCTTGATCCAGGCCACGGAATTGCTGTTGCACGAGCGCGGCCCGCGGGGACTCGATACCCACAGCCCGCGCTCGCCTGGACCAGGCGAGGCGGCCCAGGTCGCCAGCCGCCGGTACGCCAGCGACCTTCCCCGACATCCGCCCTGCCCTCGTCCCATCTGCTCTCGAATGGCCGTTACGCGTTGATGCTGACGGCGGCGGGCTCGGGCTATAGCGCCTGGAACGAACTGGCGGTGACACGCTTGGCGCGAAGACCCCGGTGCGCGACGATTGGGGCGCGTTCTTCTATCTGCGGAACCGGGCCACGGGCCGGTCTGGTCGGCGGGTACCAGCCACGGCGGCGGTCCCCGACCATTACGCGGTGGATTTCCTGGAGGACCGGCGCGGATCGCCCGCGCCGACCGGCGACATCGCCACCACCCTGGAAATCGTGGTGTCCCCCGAGGACGACGCCGAGATCCGCCGCCTCAGCCTCGCCAACCACGGCCCGGCGCCGGTCGAGATCGGAACTGACTTCCTACGCCGAGATCGTGCTGGCCCCGCCCGCCGCCGATGCCGCCCATCCGGTGTTTTCCAACCTGTTTGTGGACACCGGATATTTACCCCAGGCCGTGGCCTTGTGGCGCGGCGGCGGCCGCGCGGAGCCGGGGAGCCGGAACGCTGGGCCGGGCAGGTCCTGGCCGGGGTGGCGGCGGACGCGGGCGTGGAGTACGAAACCGACCGGATGCGCTGCCTGGGCCGGGGCCGGGGCGTGCGTTCGCCCCTGGCCTTGCAGGATGGCGGACCCTTGGGCAATAGCGTCGGCCCGGTGCTGGACCCGGTGTTTTGCTTCCGGGTGCGGCTGCGGATCGAGCCGGGCGCGGTCGCCCATACGGTATTCACCACCTTCGTGGCCCAAAATCGCGATGATTTGCAGGAATTGGCGCTGAAATACCGCGACCCCGCCCTGTTCGACCGGGTATCGGCCCTGGCCTGGACCCAGGCCCAGGTGCAACTCCGCCATCTACGCATCGCCACCGACGAAGCCCAGCTCTTCCAAGCGCTGGCCAACCGGCTGTTGTACGCCGACGCCGCGCTGCGTCCCTCGGGCGCGGTGCTGGCCTTGAACACGCTGGGCCAGCGGGCTTTGTGGCGGCATGGGATTTCCGGCGACCGGCCCATGGTGTTGGCGCGGATCGGCGATGCCGGGCAGCGGGCCTTGGCCGAGCAATTGCTGCGGGCGCAGGAATATTGGCGGGCCAAGCGCTTGGCGGTTGATCTGGTGTTCCTGTGCGAGCAGGACGCTTCCTACGCCGAGGAACTGGGCGGTTTGCTGGAAAGCTTGGCGCGGGCGCAGCGGGCGCTGTCGGGGGCCGGGCCGGACCCTGTGCGCGGCGCGGTGGCGGTGGTGCGGGCGGATTGGCTGGACGAGGCCGACCGGCTGTTGCTGCGTTCCAGCGCCCGGGTGGTACTGGCGGGCTGGCGCGGCACCCTGGCCGAGCAATTGCTGCGGCGGGCGCGGGGACCGGCGGGCTACGCGCCCTTGCGGCGGCCCTGGACCGGCGCGGGACCGGCGGACCTCGACGCCTTGGCCGGGCCGGACCCGTCCACCTTGGAATTCTTCAACGGGCTGGGCGGTTTCACCGACGGCGGGCGGGACTACGTGGTGCGGCTCGGTCCCGGCCAGTCCACGCCCCTGCCTTGGACCAATGTGATTGCCAACCCGGATTTCGGCTTCCTGGTGACGGAATCCGGCGGCGGATATACCTGGAGCCTGAACAGCCGGGAAAACCCGCTCACGCCCTGGTCGAACGATCCGGTCGGCGATCCGCCCGGCGAGGCGTTCTATCTGCGCGACGAGGACAGCGGCGAACTGTGGTGCCCGACCGCCCTGCCGATCCGGGTCGAGGGTGGGCATTACCTGATCCGCCACGGCCAGGGCTATAGCCGGTTCGACCACGCCTCGCACGGCATCCACAGCGCGTTGACCCAATGCGTGGACCCGGCGGACCCGGTCAAGGTCTCGATCCTCCGCCTGCGCGACACTTCCGGGCGGCCCCGGCGGCTGAGCGTGGTGGCCTATGCCGAATGGGCGTTGGGGAATTCCCGCCCCGCCGCCGCGCCCTATGTCGTCACCGAATCCGACCCCGCGACCGGGGCGCTATTGGCTCGCAATCCCTGGAGCGCCGAATTCGGCGGGCGGGTGGCCTTCGCCGACCTGGGTGGCCGGCCAACCGCCTGGACCGCCAGCCGGGAGGAATTCCTGGGCCGCAATGGCGGGCTGGACGCCCCGGCGGGCTTGTTGGGGCGGCGGGCCGGTTTGCGGCGGCGCTGCGGGGCCGGGCTGGACCCCTGCGCGGCCCTGCAAACCGGGATCGAACTCGGCCCCGGCGGCACGGCGGAAGTGGTGTTCCTGCTGGGCCAGGGCGCGGACCGGGCCGGGGCGTTGGATTTGATCCGGCGGCACCGGGCCATCCCGGCGGCGGAGACCCTGGAACGCGCCCGGCGGGCCTGGGACGAACGGCTCGGCGCTTTGCAAATCCAGACCCCGGACCGGGGCTTGGACCTGCTGGTGAACCGCTGGCTGGTCTATCAGGCGCTGGGCTGCCGGGTCTGGGCACGGGCGGCGTTCTACCAGGCCGGGGGTGCCTATGGCTTCCGCGACCAACTCCAGGACGGCATGGCGCTCGCCGCCGCCGATCCCGCCGGGGTCCGCGCCCATTTGCTACGGGCGGCGGGGCGGCAATTCCCCGAGGGCGATGTGCAGCACTGGTGGCACCCACCCACGGGCCGGGGCGTGCGCACCCATTGCTCGGACGACCGGCTATGGCTGCCGGTGGCCGCAGTGCGCTATCTCGACGTGAGCGGCGACGCCGCCGTGCTGGATGAGGAAATCCCCTTCATCGACGGCCCGCCGCTGCCGCCCGAGCGGGAGGACGCCTATTTCGAGCCGACCCTTTCCGAGGTCCGGGCCAGCCTCTACGAACATTGCGCCAGGGCATTGGACGCCAGCCTCGCGCTGGGTCCGCACAGCCTGCCCTTGATCGGCGCGGGCGACTGGAACGACGGCATGAACCGGGTGGGCCAGGCGGGCCGGGGCGAAAGCGTGTGGTTGGCGTGGTTCCTGATTTCGGCCCTGGAAGCCTTCATTCCCCTGGCGGCGGCGCGGGACGATGCCGGGCGGGCGGACCGCTGGCGCGGCCACGCGGAGCGGCTCAAAGCTGCGGCCGAGGCTGCGGCCTGGGACGGGGCGTGGTACCGGCGGGCCTGGTTCGACGACGGCACGCCCTTGGGTTCCGCCGCCAACGCCGAATGCCGGATCGATTCCCTGCCGCAGAGCTGGGCCGCGCTATCCGGGGCCGCCGACCCGGAACGGGCGCGGCGGGCCCTGGATGCGGTGTGGGAGCGCTTGGTGCGCGGCGGCGACTCCCTGGTGCTGTTGTTCGATCCGCCGTTCCGGCGCGGCGCGGACCCGGACAGCCACGCCACACCCGATCCCGGCTATATCGCGGGTTATCCGCCCGGCACCCGCGAGAACGGCGGGCAATATACCCACGCGGCGGTGTGGTGCGCCCTGGCCGAAACCCGCCTGGACAACGGTTCCGGGGCGGTGGAATTGTTGCGGATGCTCAACCCGGTTTACCGGGGCGCGGACAAGGCGGGGCGGGAAGCCTACCGGGGCGAGCCCTATGTGTTGGCGGCGGATGTCCACGCCGGGCCGGAGCATGCGCGGCGGGCGGGCTGGACGTGGTATACCGGGGCGGCGGGCTGGTATTACCGCACCGCCGTGGAAGGTGTGTTGGGGCTGGAACTCAGGGCCGGGACGCTGTTCGTCGATCCCTGCCCGCCCACCGCCTGGCCGGGCTTCGCGGCCAGCCTGCGCCGGGGTTCGGCCCGCTACGGGATCGCGGTGGAGAATCCCCAGGGCGTCCGCCGGGGCGTCGCCGCGCTGGAACTCGATGGCGAAGCCTTGCCGCCCCAGGGCGGAATCCCGCTGGCGGACGACGGGCGGGAACACCGGGTCCGCGTGGTCATGGGCTAGCGCATGGTTTCATCCGGGGGGCTGCGCCCGTCGCGGCCCCGGACCTGCCGCACCGACGGCGGCGGCGGGTCCGGCCCCAAGGCTCCGACCTCCCGCCGGACGCTGTTGGAAAAGGAGATGCCGACATGCTCGAAATCCTCGCCATCGTGCTGATCGTCCTGTGGGTCCTGGGCTTGGTGTCCTCGTACACCCTGGGCGGATTCATCCATATCCTGCTGGTGATCGCGGTCATCATGGTCGCGGTGCGTATCATCCAGGGGCGCCGCCCGCTGTAGCCGCCTGTCGGACCTGAACCCGCATGGCCTTGGATGGTGCCGTCCTCATCACCGGACTTCCCAGGGAGGAAGCCGCCCGGAGCATCCAGAAGATGCGCGGCCCGGTAGGCGGCTTGCGTGGGGTTCTGCCGAACGCGGCGGCGGAGGATGGCGGTGGGCTTATAGCATGCGGTGAGCCTGCGAGCCGCATCCATCGCGAACCGCGTTTTCGACCACACGAAAAAGGCCGCTCACGCGGCCTTTCCCCTGTCGATCCCTCTTCCCGCCCGGACTAACTCCGGCCAGAACCCCGCGTCAAGGCTTCGCTCCACGGTCCAGGGGTTGTTTTCCGGGAAGCACTCCCGGCCCAGCCCCGTTTCGCGCACCGCGTCGGCCAGGTGTTCCAAATCCAGGGCGCCGAAGCGCCCCGCCCGCAGGAGCCGGGCTTGTTCGCTGGCCCAGGCCACGATATCGGTGTCGTAAAGCATCTGCGGCGTTGCTCGGCTCATATGCTGACCAGGGGATTCTAACTCTCCTGGACCCGCTGCGCCCACTTGTCCACAAGCGCCCTCGCGCGTGGTGTTCTGGGTGTTCTGGATGTTCATCCACCAGTGTTCAGTGTTCGGCGAAAATTTTCTAGCTTGAATCAAAGGCTTGCGCGATTTGCGGTGAGAAATTCAATCCCAAAAGTGAGAAATTCAATCTGGATCGGTGAGAAATTCAATCCGAACGGTGAGAAATTCAATCCCAAAAGTGAGAAATTCAATCCGAAGTCCACAGGGTTATCCACAGATAAAGTGAAAACTGGATATCAGGTTTATTTTCACCTTTCAAGGTATGATCAGTCTCTACCGTGTCCGGCAATCTCCAACCCGCAGGCTTCGTCATGAGTAAATCCAAAAACAACGCAAAACTATCTCCACCCGTTCCAGTGCATCCCACCGGAAGCCCCTGGGAAGCCACGCCGCACAATCCGGCTACCGTTCCCCTGGCAATGCCCGCCGTCATCGTCAACATCCAAGGTCCATATACGGAAAGGGATAGGAAGCTCTATGCCTTCTTAGTCCACGCGGTTTGGGATGAACTAGGCGTGAAACGCATCCATGAATTGCCTGTGGCCCGCATCAATAAAGTATTTGAGGAACACCACAGCGATACCAGCCAAGGCTGGATTTGGGAAAGCGCGAAACGCTTGGCCATGACCTCCGTTGAATGGGCACAAGTGGAAGGCGAGGACCGTCTGCACGGCATCGCGCATTTGTTTTCCTACGCCGCGACCCATGAGGCGGCCCGTGCCGATGGGGTTTTGAAATTCGAGTTCCCGGCTGGCCTGATACCCGTCTTGAAAGAACCCCGCCGCTTCGCCCGGTTGCGGATTCATTTCCTCATCGCCCTGTCCGGCAAATACGCGGTGACGCTCTACGAAATCCTGGAATCGGTGGCGAATTTGCGGAATCCGGTTTTGGAAATCGAACTGACGAAGCTCCGGCAATGGCTGAAGGTGCCGGAAGACAAGCTTGATCGATATGTGGATTTGAAGCGCTTCGTGCTGGAACCCGGTATCAGGCAAATCAACATGAACCCGGAAGGCGCGGGTTTCTCGGCGCAGATGGAAGCGCTCAAGAGCGGGAAAGCGGTCGAGCGCATCCGCTTCGTTATCCAGAAATTGGATACCCGCGTGGCCTTGGAAAAGCAGATCAAACCCCGCCTGGAACCGCCCGTGCCGCCGCCGGTGGAACCGATGTCCGCTTTTGGCATTTTGCTCAGCACGCGGACCTACGAGAAGGCCAAGCAGGCCGCGCCCGATTTCGATATCTACGGCCTGGAAGCGGAATGGCGGGATTGGATCAAGGGGAAGCCCCGGCCCAACGACCCGGACGCGGCCTTCGTGGGGTTCTGCCGGAAGCGGCAACGGAGGATGGAGGTGGGTTAGCGGGTAGAACAGGCCGAGACCCAATTTATCGTTTTACAATTATTCGAAATAATAGAATCGAACAGCAAGACCGCAGCAAAACCTGTTTTAGCTCTCATGGTCTCAACAAATTATATTTTAGTGGGTTTGCAACTCCGATCTGATCGTGCAAAAATTGCGGGTCAGAGGTCGCCTTATATGGAGTTTTTAAAAATGACGAAAAATTCCCCGCGAATTCCCATTCAGCTTTTCTTTGCTTTTGTCGTAATTTCGGTTATGGCAATGAAAAATTGATACTCAGTAAAATACAGTATACCATCAATATTAGAAATCTCATTAAACCCGCCCAGCGGGCGACCTTTTCCATATCCGGCTAGGCGGGAAAACCTATCAGAACTGCGTCGCCATCCTCCCCCGGACATCCATCCGCCCGTGCAGGACGCGGACGACCTCGATGCCGCCATCAATGGCCCGGTAGAAGATGAAATGCCTGCCGACCGGGTATTTCCGGTATCCGGGCCGGATATCACCGCAATCCTGCCCCTTGAGCGGATCGGCGGCTAAGGCGTGGAAACCCCGGTCCAACTCCGCCAGATAGCGGTTCCGCTGTTCCTTGCCCCAAGTGTCCTGGGTATAGCGGGCGATGGCTTTCAAATCCTCCTTGGCCTCGCGGGTCAGGACGAACCCACCCATCAATGGGTGCCTTCCTGGTCGAGTTCGGCAATCAACCCCTCCAGCGAATATTCCGCCCTGCCGCTGGCTTCCCCATCGGCCAAGGCCCGGCGCAACAGGGACAGCCGGGTTTCGTGTTCCTCCAACAGCCGCAGCCCGGCGCGGACGACCTCGCTGGCCGAACCATAGCGCCCGTCGCCGACCTGGCTGGCGATGAATTGCTCGAAGTGCGTGCCCAGGGTCACGCTGGTGTTTTTCTGCATGTGGGTGGCTCCCGTGGCTGTTAATACCAATATCGAATATATATTGGTACTCCGGTGCCGGCAAGCGGGACGCGGCCCCTCGTACATCGAGGCACGAAAAAGGCCGCTCACGCGGCCTTTTCCATGTCCATTCAAGGAATCCCGATCAGAACTGAGTCGCCGGTTTCCCGCCGTCGTTCACGCCCTTGCCGCCACGGGCGGGCTTGATCTCGGTCGCGCCGCCGCCGGGCTTCTGGTCGTTGTTCCAGCCCTCGGGAGCGCCGGGGGTGCGGCCTTCCATGATGTCGTCGATCTGGTGGCGGTCGATGGTCTCGTACAGCATCAGGGCTTCCGCCATCGCGTGCAGGGCGTCCATGTGTTCCCTGAGGATGCGCTCGGCCCGCTCGTAGTTGCGGTCGATCACCGAGCGGATTTCCTCGTCGATCAAATGCGCGGTTTCCTCGGACACCGATTTGTGCTTGGTCACCGAACGGCCCAGGAACACCTCGCCTTCCTCCTCGCTATAGGCCAGCGGCCCCAGGCGGTCGGACAGACCCCAGCGCGTGACCATGTTGCGGGCCAGGTTGGTGGCGCGCTCGATGTCGTTCTGCGCCCCGGTGGTGACGCGCTCGCGGCCCACGGTCAGTTCTTCGGCCACCCGGCCCCCGAACAGGCTGGAAATCTGGCTTTCCAGCTTCTGCTTGCTGGCGCTGTACACGTCGCGTTCCGGCAGGAACATGGTGATGCCCAGCGCCCGCCCGCGCGGGATGATGCTGACCTTATAGACCGGGTCGTGTTCCGGCACCATGCGGCCCACGATGGCGTGGCCGGCCTCGTGGTAGGCGGTCAGGAGCTTCTCTTCCTCGCTCATCACGGCGGTGCGGCGTTCCGCGCCCATCAGGATTTTGTCCTTGGCCTTCTCGAAGGATTCCATGTCCACCATCCGCTTGTTCTGGCGGGCGGAGAACAGCGCGGCCTCGTTCACCAGGTTGGCGAGGTCGGCCCCGGAGAAGCCTGGGGTGCCACGGGCCAGCCAATCGACCTCGACATTGTCGGACACCGGCACCTTCTTCATGTGGACCTTGAGGATTTGCTGGCGGCCCCGCACGTCGGGCAGGCCGACGGTGATCTGGCGGTCGAAGCGGCCAGGGCGGAGCAGGGCCTTGTCCAGCACGTCCGGGCGGTTGGTGGCGGCGATGATGATGATGCCCTCGTTGCCCGCGAAGCCGTCCATCTCGACCAGGAGTTGGTTGAGGGTCTGTTCGCGTTCGTCGTGGCCACCGCCCAGCCCCGCGCCGCGCTGGCGGCCCACGGCGTCGATTTCGTCGATGAAGATGATGCAGGGGGCGCGCTTCTTGGCTTCCTCGAACATGTCGCGCACGCGGGAAGCGCCCACGCCCACGAACATTTCCACGAAGTCGGAGCCGGAGATCGAGAAGAACGGTACCTTGGCCTCGCCGGCGATGGCGCGGGCCAGCAGGGTCTTACCCGTGCCGGGCGGGCCGACCATCAAGGCGCCTTTGGGGATTTGGCCGCCGAGCTTCTGGAACTTCGAGGGGTCTTTGAGGAAATCGACCATCTCGGTCACGTCTTCCTTGGCCTCGTCGCAGCCCGCGACATCGCCGAAGGTGACCTTGATCTTGTCTTCCTCGATCAAACGGGCCTTGCTCTTGCCGAAGCCCATGGCCCCGCCGCCCGCGCCGCCCTGCATCCTGCGCATGAAGTAGACCCACACGCCGATCATCAGCAGCATCGGGAAGGCCGAGATGAACAGCTGCATCAGGAAGGAGGGATGTTCCGGGGCGTTGACCTTGATATCGACGTGGTTCTTCAACAGGTCGTCGACCAGGTGGGGATCGCCGGGGCTGTAGGTGGTGAAGCGGTCGCCGTCGCCCAACATGCCGGAGATGGTCATGCCGTCGATGCTGACCTGCTTCACGTTGCCCTGGTTCACGGCGGCGATGAAGTTGGAATAGGAGATGGTGTTGTCGGCTTGGGTGCGTTTGCCGTAGCCGTTGAATAGCGATAGCAGGACGACGGCTATCACCACCCATAGCAAGACGTTCTTCATCATGTCTCTCATAAGGGGTTCCTCTAGATGGTTATTGCGGGACCGCGAGGTGTTCGCGGATGCTGGTGGTGGGCGATCATGCTCGGTTCGTTCTCCAAGGCTGCGGCGACGGTTAAGAAGAAGATTAAAACAAAGAATAAGAAGAATAAGGACTTGCGCGAAAATTTTTTCAGTTTTTTTTTGTTTCAAAATCAATGACTTACAAGCGGCTTTTGAGGCATTTTGGGCGCGACCCGTCAGCTATACCTACCGAAACGGCCTAAAAACGACCCCTAAAACACCCCAAAACGGTTGTTTTAAACCACCCCCAAACGTGACCCGTCAGCTATACCTACCGAAAATCGGCCGACCCGTCAGCTATACCTACCGAAAAAATCGCGACCCGTCAGCTATACCTACCGAAAACCCCCTCGACCCGTCAGCTATACCTACCGGCCGACCCCCCCCGAAAAACGACCTGTCAGCTATACCTACCGCGACCCGTCAGCTATACCTACCGAAAAATGCCTCGACCCGTCAGCTATACCTACCGAAAATCGGGGTCCGTGGCGGACTTATCCACAGGTTTATCCACAGCCTGTTGTGACACATCGATAGCATTTTTATGACGCTTATTGGCGGTCTTCATCTCCCCCACGAACTCCATGGAGGCGCTGAGCGTGTAGACCACGTCCTCGATCCTGCCGCGGGCGCTGCGGATTTCGTTTTTCTTGACCAGCATCAACACCCCGCTGGCCTTCAACTCCGCGAAGGCCGCGTCCACCGCCGCCACCGCCTGCCGCTGCTGGCCGTAGCCGTCCAGCAGGGCGCTGTCGCGGCGGATGGTGCTGTAGCGCATCTCGAAGGACGTGGCGAGGCTGGCGAAGGTGAACTTGAGCGAGAGCTGTTTATGCAGCCAGCGGGCAAGCTGGGTGCGGTGGCCCATCATCTGGGCGTAGTTGAACTGCCTGTAGGTCACGGCGTCGATGGCCTCGGTGACCAAAGGATGGAACTGCACGATCCATTTCGACTGCGGATCGTCTTCCAGCTTGTCCCTGGACACCGCCGATATGCCGGGGAAATAGGCGCTGCGGGCGAAGAACTTGGGGGAGTCGCCGTCGGTGGCGCGGAGTTCGATGATGCTCCCGGAGAGGATGTTGAGGCTCAGCACGATCTCTTGGTAGGATCGGGCATGCCCCTGCTTCCTCAATTCCTCGCGCAGCGCGTACAGGGTGAACACCACCCCGCTGCGCTGGTTCTTCCGGTCGAAGAAGGCGTTGCGCTGCTCGGCGGCGATCTTGCGCAGGGCGTCCTCGACCAGTTCCTCGTTGGCGCTGGGGTAGTAGTCGGTCTCGGTGCGGGTCTTGTCGTCGAGGATGCGGGCGGCCTGGATGCGGGCTTCCAGCGTGCGCCCCCGGTATTGGAAAACGACCTGCCTGATCCCCAGGAAGCCCTTTTCCTTGCGTATCTTGGCCATCTGCTGCCGGGAGATGGCGTAGCGCGGCACGCTGTCCCACAGGTCGAAGGTGTTGGAAAGCCGGTCGCGCTCGGCCGGGCCGTTGCAGAGGAAGGCGCGGAACAGGTCGATCTGCCCGCCCTCGAAGTCGGTGTCGGCCGGTGGCACCAGGGGCGCGGGCTGGGCGCTCATGGGATGGATTGCCCGACCGTGGCCGGCCTCCGCGCCGCCAGCGGCCCGCCGTACCCGCTCCCGAACTTCACCCGCACCGAATCCTCCACCACCTCGAAATCCGCCAGGAACCCCGCGTCCTTCAACGCCGTGTGGGCCTTGATCAGCGCGTCGCGGTTGCGCTTGCCGTTCTTGGCCTCCAGGCCGATCAGGCCGGCCAGGATGTCGAGCTGGTGCGGACCGGGCGCGGCATGGGTCGAGTAATAGGCGTGCAGGGCGCGGGTGGTCATGGTTGGGCCTCACTGGGTGGTGTTCGTCGCACGCTCGCGCCCTAGGGAGGCGTCTTTTTCAATCGGTCGTGCGCGTTGCCGATGTTTTGCACATGTTATTGCACGACTTAAATTCATTGTCAATAGATTGTCATGGACAAAATATTTGCGTAGCATGTCCAAGCGAACCCGAATCCGGGCCTTCCGGTTAGACAGGGAAGTCCGCTGGCGTTCCAAACGCCGCCTCCCCCGAGCCACCTCCGCCACCCGCCAGGGGAACCGACCATGACCCAAACCACCGACGAACCCATTTTCAGCATCGGCACCGTGTCGCGGCTGACCGGCATCCCGGCGGACACCCTCCGCGCCTGGGAGCGCCGCTACAACGCCATCACCCCGCGCCGCTGCCCCGACAACAACCGCCGCGGCTACACCCGCGCCGACCTCACCCGCCTGGGACTCATCAAGCAATTGGTGGACCAGGGCCACGCGGTCAGTTCGGTGGTGTACCTGCCGGAGGAAGCCCTGCGCGAGCGGATGAAGGTCCACGCCGAGGTGCTGGCCGAAACCCCGGAGCCGCGCCCGGAACCCGAAGGTCCGGCGCGGGTGCTGGTGTACGGCGAGGGGCTGCCGTTCCTGGTCGAGGGCTGGCGCGACGAACTGCCGGGGCTGGACATCGTGGGGGCGTATACCTGCCACGCCGATTTCGAGCGGGCGGCGCTGGTGTTGCAGCCCGAGGTCTTGCTGCTGGAACTGCCCGCGCTGCAACCGGCGGCGGCGGAACGGGCGCGGGAATTGGCGTTCCGGGCCTCGGCGCGGCGCGCGGTGGTCGTGTACGGCTTCGCGGCTTCGAGCCTGCTCGAACAGTTGAACCGCCAGGGCGTGGTGACGCTGCGCGCCCCGGCCACCCCCGCCGCCCTCGAAGAAGCCTGCCAATTGCCGCGCCCCGACCGGCCCGCCGCCGCCAACGAGCCGGGCCTGTGGGCCGAGGCGGTGCCGCCGCGCCGCTTCGATGGCGAAACCCTGGCCGCCGTGGCCCAATCCGCGACCCGGTTGCGCTGCGAGTGCCCACAGCATTTGACCGATTTATTGTTCCGGCTTGGTGCGTTCGAGCTGTATAGCGGCGAATGCGAGACCCAGGATATCCAGGACGCCGAGTTGCACGCCTGTTTGCGGCGGGCGGCGGGGCGGGCGCGGGGCTTGTTGGAGGAAGCCTTGGACCGGCTGCTCAGGGCGGAGGGCTGGACCGGCCGGGATGAAGGGGAGTCCGGGCGGCTGCGGGTGGTGGCGGGGCGGGGGGAATAAGGTTTCCCTGGGACACATAGGACGAAATAGCAAAGGCCGCTGGATGCGGCCTTTTTTATGTATTGGGAAATGGTGCGATGGTGGAGCGGGGTGTAAGATTAGGCGGCCTGGGCGGCGGGGAGATTTGTCATAACGCCCGTTATGCGACATATAAAGTCAGCATATGATTATTATTTTTGAACATATTCAATGACAAAAATATCGTTTCTTCACTCTGGATTACCAAAAGATTGTACATTTCCAATCATCTCAACCTTGGAATCTGCAGAAAATTATCCTTTTAGACATGGGACTGGTTTCTTTGCAAAAAGAGGACGTGATATATATTTTATTACAGCCAGACATTGTTTAATAAAACACACAAATGAAAATATAGATAAACTAGCCTCCAGACTAGCTATCCCATATATTCCGCATGGCTATAAGCATGAAAAATCAGATTATATACAATTCTCTGACATATATTCACCAAAACAGAAGCAAAATAATTCACAAGAAGAATATATTGATTTTGTTGTATTGAAAATTTCTAACCCATCAAAGTCAAAGCACTTAAAAACCCTTCTTTCACGTTCTGTAAAAATACCTCCTACTGGGGATTGGCTAGATAGCTTTATTTCAATTGGTCAAGAAAAATTTGGTGTTTTAGATGGTAAAAGTATAAAACTTTTATGCATTGGCTATCCATATGATGGAACTATTACAAATATAACTATTGACGATAATGAGAGGGCGAACATACTTTTACAGCCAGCAACATTTATTGGGTATCTTGAGGAAGGTATAGACTGGAATCTGCTATCCCTAAGCAAAATAACATGGGAGTGTGAGCTTAATGGATTTAGTGGCTCTCCTGTATTTATTTCATTTAAGAACGAAAACGGAAGACAATTCGCACTTTCTGGAATGTTAGTGATGGGAACAAATTCAAAAGTTCACTTTATAAAAGTAAGTGTAATTTCCAGATTTTTTCAAGAGTTATATAGTTAAATGCTTTACAGACAAAGCTGTCTGTGCCAAAAATCAAGAATTTCGACACACCCCGGCAAGCCCGATAAATCAAAGGCTTGCCCGTGCCATAAATCGAGGCCAAAACACAGGGCCGCTTGCCCGGCACTTGGGCACGGCTTCCCCGTTTCCGGCAGCGCCACCCGGTTGCAATCCACGCCACGGCCAAGCAGAATCCCGCCCCGGTGCTAGAAACACCTCGAAAAAACCAGCGGTTTGAATCGCTCCGCCGATGCGATGGCCTGCGCCTGCCGGATTTCCGATGGGCGGGAGTGTGACGGATACAAGACCTGTGAAGGGAAGAAGTCCGCCCGATCCTGGTTTTTGGGTTTCTAGCTCCCGCCCACCCCGCTAGAAACGGGGTTCCGAAATCCAAACCAGGAGCAATCCCATGACCCACCCCGCCCAAAATGCGCCCACGGCGCTGACCATCTCCGAAATTTCCATCCGCCAAGATGAGCAAGGCCGCTATTGCCTAAACGACCTCCACCGCGCTTCGGGAGGGGAAAACCGCCATCGGCCCTCTTTGTGGCTGAAGAACCGGCAAACGGTTGAATTGATGAAGGAACTGAAAAAAGCAGGAATTCCTGCTTTTTCCTCCAGGCAAAAAATCGGCTCTTTCGTCCACCAAGACTTGGTTTACGACTACGCCATGTGGATATCGCCCGCCTTCAAGGTGAAGGTCATCCGCGCCTATGACGCGATAGCGACCCAGGCCCGCCCCAACCCGGCCCCCGAAGCCCTGCCCACGCCCGTCCAAGCCGCCATCAACCGCCGGGCCTTCATCGTCATCGCCGAGGCCCACCGCCAGATCAACCTCACCCTGACCGAGAGCGCCCGCCGCCATCTCGCCGAGGGCCACACCGCCGCCGAAACCGCCGACCTGGTCGAACATGGCCCGCTGCGCCAGATACGCCTGGTCCACTGCGACGAACTCCGGCCCCTCGCCGCCCTGCTGTCCGAACTGTCGGGGGCCGTCGCCGCCCTGATCGAAGGCCAGCCCGCGCCGTAGGGCCGCAGGCGTTGGCGGGGGCGGGCCTTACGATCAGGCGTCTATCGCCTCGATCCGCGGGATATGCCGCCCGCCCTCGAACGGCGTTGCCAGGAAGGTCTGGACGATCTCCTTGGCGGTCCCGATATCCACGATTCTCTGGCCGATGGCGATGCAATTGGCGTCGTTGTGCGAGCGGGTCAGGAACGCGGTTTCCTGGTTGAAGGCGTAGCCGCAGCGGCAGCCCCGCACCCGGTTGGCGACGATGGCCTCGCCGTTGCCGCTGCCGCCGAGGACGATGCCGCGCTCCACCTCGCCTTTCACCACCGCCTCCGCGCAGGGCCGTATCCACTGGGGATAGTCCGTGCGTGCCTCGTCGAAGCAACCGTAATCCACGACCTCGTGGCCGAGCGTGGCGAGCCAGGCGCGGAGCGCCTCCTTATGGGCGAAGCCCGCGTGGTCCGAAGCGATGCCGATCTTCATGGGGATTCCCTCAGGTGATGGGGCCGGGGCGGCCCAGGAGCCGCGAGTGTAGCGCTTCCATCCCGCCGCCGCCGAGGGCCGGGAGGCGGATGAAATCGCATGGAATAATATCATTCCATATGGAAGTATACTGTTGATACGATATGATATAGAATCGTGCGATTCCATCCCACATCAACCGATATGATCATCCTGATAGGCGGCGAAAAGGGCGGCACCGGCAAAACCACGCTCGCCACCACCCTGGCCGCGCTGCGGGCCTTGGCCGGGCGCGACGTGCTGCTGATCGACACCGACATCCAGGGCAGCGCCAGCGATTGGGCGCAGCAACGCGGCGACAGCGGCGCGCGGCGCGTCGCCTGCGTGCAGAAGTTCGGCAAGGGCTTGCAAGCCGAGGTGCTGGACCTGGCCGGGCGCTACCAGGATATCGTCATCGATGCCGGGGGCCGCGACTCGGTGGAACTCCGCGCCGCCCTGGTGGTGGCCGGGCGGGCCTATATCCCGGTCCAGCCCTCGCAGTTCGACCTCTGGACCCTGGACCGCATGGACGGCTTGGTGGGCGCGGCCCAGGGCTTCAACCCCGGCTTGGAAGCGCGGATGGTCCTCTGCCGCGCCTCCACCCATCCCTCGGTCGGCGACCGCCGCGACGCCACCGCGCTCATGGCCGACTTCCCCCATCTGGCCCTGTCCCCCGCCGCCATCCACGACCGCGCCGCCTACCGCAAGGCGGCGCGGGAAGGACTGTGTGTGGAGGAACTGCGGCCCAAGGACGCCAAGGCCGCCGAGGAAACCCTAGCGCTCTACCAGGAGGCATTCCGTGAGTAAGTTCACCCGCAAACCCAGGCCCGCCCCGGCGGTCGAGGATTTCATCGCCGGGGCCGGGCAAGGCCCGGACCGGGCGGACGGTCCCGAACCACCCAAGACCGTCGCGGGCGACGCCACACCGGACCATCCGGTATTCGGGCAAATCTTCGCCGCGCTCTCCCAAATATCCGACGCCATTGGGAAGACCCCCAACACCGACAGGCCGACCACCATGGACAACACCGCCCCATCCGCCCCCCCAGCCTCCGACGCCTTGGCGGCGGATACGGCGGGATACCCCTGGCAACACCCCAAGGTGCGGGATGACGTGCAGAAGGTCTACAACCTGAGGTTGCCGGAGCCTTATCTGCTCAAGCTGAAATTCATCGCCGGCAACACGCCGGGTTCGATGCAGCGCTTCTGCCTGGACGCCCTGCTGCCCGCCATCGACGCCGAGATCGAGCGGCTGACCGGGAAGCCGGGCTAGGCCCGGACCGGGCCGGAAAAGTTATCCACAGTTCGGGTTTAGAGTGGGGAAAACTCGGGTTTAGAGTGGGGAAAGTTATCCACAGTTCGGGTTTAGAGTGGGGAAAACTCGGGTTTAGAGTGGGAAAAGTTATCCACAGTTCGGGTTTAGAGTGGGGAAAGTTCGGGTTTAGAGTGGGGAAAGTTCGGGTTTAGAGTGGGAGGAAGTTCGGGTTTAGAGTGGGGAAAACGGATCGCGAAAAATCGCTGGAAGCCGCGCCACATAAGGCCAGCGGCGATTTCGGCGGCAATGCGCTAACCGTATTTCTTTAACCTTTTTTTAACCGCCTTTTAACCGCGCGCCGTAGCGAAAATAGCGATTTAACCCCGAAACCCCGGCCTGGGCCATGCCGCGGACCGCCCGCGCCCTGGATTGCCCCAGGGGCCGGGAACGCCCCCAACCCCGCCCGGAAACCGGATTCAGGCTCAGGCGCGGACGACATAGACCAAATCCTTCTCGACCCTCCAGGACACCAGGAAGCCCACCGTCCTCAACGCCTCCAACGCCGCCGCGACCTTTTCCCTGAGGTGGTCCAGGCGCTCCATGGTCAACCCGGCCCCTTCCCGGATCGTTTCCAGCTTCACCGGGAACGGCTCCCTGTGGCTGGCGAAATAGCCGTGCAGCCAGGATGCCAGCCCGCTGGGCAGGGCGAGGCGCTGTTCCCATTCGAACTGGGTGTAATGCACCTCGCCGAAGAACTCGACCATCTCCGGCGCGATCCTGACCTGATAAGTCTTCAAGGCGTGGCCCTCGGCGTTCTTCCAGCGGAAGAACGGGATCATCGACAGGCTGAGCCCTTCCTTCAGACGCTTGCTGTAGACGCCCAGGGCGGTGGCTTGCAGGCGGGTGATGCAATCGCGCAGGCGTTGGTAGCTTTTGCCGGAAGCGTCCCAGCCCACCGCCTTGCAGAAGGCGTGGGGGCCGAATTCCACCAACTCCCCCGGCGGCGTGTTGCGGGCGAGGTGGATGAGGTGCAGCCAGACGGTCTCGTCGTCCTGGCGCAGTTCCTCGCCGGTATAGGTGATGCTGCCGTCGCCGATGACGTAGACATCGACGTTGGCGAGGTAGCCGCGCTTCTGTTTGCGGTTGCGGGCGTTGAACAGCGCGGACCGGACGATTTCGTTGGGCGCTCCGCGCTGGGATTCCGGCCAGAACGGCAGGCGGATGATGGGCGCGGCCTTGGCGGACGTGGGATTTTGGGGTTTGGGCGGGGTGCCGCTTTTGCCGGCCTCGGCGCGTTTGCGGGCGATGCGGCGGGCGGCGGCTTCCCAGGATTCGCCGGGCAGGGCTTCTTTCTGGATTTCTTCGGGCGTGAGGGCGGAAGGGTCGCGTTGGGTCATGGCGGATACCTCGCGGGGGTTTTTGCCTTCGGCCACCGCCGTGGGGGCCGGAACGGGGAGTTTACCCGCCCGCGCCATCGATGTTCCCAGGCCCATACGGGGCGTGGGACGGGGCCGTCCACCCGCCGCCGACCGCCAGGGTCGGAGCGGGCAACAAGCGCTCGAATTCGCGCCGCACCACCGGATAGCATTCGCAGACCCGCGCCTCCAGGCCGGGCCGGTCCAGCACCGTGATATGGCCCCGGCTGTAGTCGATCAACCCGGCCCGCTGCAATTTCCCGGCGGCTTCGGTCACGCCCTCGCGGCGCACGCCCAACATATTGGCGATCAATTCCTGGGTCATGGCGAGTTCGTTGCCGGACAGGCGGTCCAAGCTCAACAGCAGCCAGCGGCAAAGCTGTTGGTCCACGCTGTGGTGGCGGTTGCAGGCCGCCGTCTGCGCGGTCTGGATGATGAGCGCCTGGACATAGCGCAGCAGCAGCCGGGACAGCGGGCCGGTGCGGGCCGCTTCCCGCCGCAACAGCGCCGCCCGCAGCCGGTAGGCATGGCCGGCGCTCTGCACCACGGCCCGGTTGGGCATGGTGTTGCCGCCGGTGAACAAGGCCACGCCGACCAGCCCTTCCCGGCCCACCACGGCGACCTCGGCGGATTCGCCGGTCGCCATCACGTACAACAAGGACACGATGCTGTCGGTGGGGAAATAGGCATGGCGCAATACCCCACCGGCTTCGTACAGCACCTTGCCCAGGGGCAGGGCGACCGCTTCCAGGTGCGGGGCCAAGCGCTCGTATTCGGCTTGGGGCAGGGCGCGGAGCAATTGGTTTTGGCGGGGGGCGTGCGGATTAACCATATGCGATCCTGTGCGCGGGCCGGTCGGGATGGCGGGGCCGCGCCGCCCGGCCCGCCACCGGACACGGGGCGGACGGCGCGTTGCCGGAAGTAGGGTTCAGGACTTGGGTTTGGGCTTGGTCTGGCCCGTGGCGGGGCCGGGCGGCAGGTTCTCGACCTCGACCTGGGTGCGGCGCACGGTGTCGTGGACGGTCTCGGTGCGCTCGGTCACGCCCTTGCTCACCACGACCTCCTCGACCACCTGGGCCTGTTTGGCGATCACCGCCTCCTCGGCCATCTCGGTCAGTTCGACCACGCTTTCCTTGAAGGCGCCGGTCTCGCCGGGGGCGAGCGGACGGTCCACCGGGTGGCGTTCGATATTGACGTGTTCCTCGCGCAGGCTCACGGTTTCGCTGACCGGGGTTTCGCTCACCCGGCTGTAGACCCGGACCCCGCCTTGCTCGACGGCGCGCTTGCCCACCTTCAGTTCTTCCTCGACCACCGGGATGCGGGTTCCGCCGCCTTCGCGGACATAGCCGCCCGGAGCGCCCGCTGTCGCTGTGGCCGTTCCGGTCCCAGGTCCATTCCAGCCCGAGCGCATCCACTGTTGGGCACGTTCCTGGATGTCCACCGCGCCGTGTTCTTCCAGGATTTCCACCGCCCGGTCCACTTCCTCGGGGTTGGCGACATCCACCGTGACCACCACGCCGCCGCGCCGGACGCCCTCGGCGTAATAGCCCACGTCTTCCGGCGGCCAGCCCAGTTGCTGGCGGCGCTCCTCCAGGAAGCCCAGCTTCACCATCAGGCTGTGGAAGCCCGATTCCTTTTCCTGGCCGGTCTGGCCTTGGGCGGCGAATGCTTGGTCGTTGGCCACGATGCGGATGTGGTTTTGGTCGAAACCTTCCGCCACCAGATCGTCCACCGCCTCTTCGGCCCCGGCCCGTTGGTCCAGCAAACCTACTACCGTGTTCGTCATAACGTCCTCCTTGGGATGGGTTCAAGCTTGGGTTGGGTCGTCTTCCGCCACCGGGGGCAGCCGTTCGACCGAGATTTCCTCGCGCCGCAACAGGGTTTCCTGGGTCCGGGGCCGGGGGGTCCGCCGTTTGGTGACGCGCAGTTCTTCCTTCAGGAACAGCCGCTTTTCGATCACCAGCCGCTCCTCCAGCACGGGGATGACCAGGGTGTCGCCTTCCTGCCGCGCCGCCACCGGGCCGTCCACGGGCTGGCCGATGGGGACGCGCTCGATGTCGAGGGTTTCGTCCCAGCCGTCGGCCTCAAGGGTTTCGCGCCGGGTCGAGACCTTCTTGACGATGCGTACCCGTCCGGTTTCGACCCGGCGTTTGGTCACGCTGGCCCGTTCCTCGACAACGGGGATGACCAGGGGGGTGGGGGGGTCGGCGGACGCGCCCGCTGCGGGTCCGGGGGGGTGGGGGGATGGACGTTCCATGTCGCTGGCTGGGCCTTGCTGCGCCGGGGTGGGCCGGCGGATATGGATTGGAATGGCCGGGGTGGGGTAAGTTCCGGCGCGGGCCTAGGGGACAGAACTTAGCCGTTGCGCGCCGGATCGAAATGCCGGAACCCCCGGTCCGGGCCGGGGGAAGGGCATCGGCAGCTATCGCAATGGAGGCGAGCCATGGACCGGGATGATTTGGCCTTGCTCAAGCCCCGCGTCAAGCGGGTTCTGAACGATTTCCTGATCGGCGTGCTGGCCTTGCTGCCGGTGATCGTGGTCGGGGAAATCTTGGTGTTCCTGGCGGATTTGATCCTGGAACTGGTGTTCGGCGTGAACCGGTATGTGGGGAACGCCTTCGTCACCTTCCTGGCCTTCGCCGCCGCGTTCGCCCTGCCGGTGTCCATCGGCCACAGGATCAACCGGCGGCGGCATTCGCTGGTGGTGTCGGGCCTGGATTACCTGGTGGGCCGGATTCCCTTCCTGGGCGCGGTCTACAAGATCGTCCAGCGCCTGATCGAACTGTTCCGCAATAAGCCGGGCGAGGCCAGGCGCGAGGTGGTCTACGTCGAATATCCCAAGGATGGCATGTGGGCACCGGCCTACCTGACCCACCGCGAAGGGGACCGCTGCGTGGTGTACGTGCCGACCTCGCCCAATCCCACCAACGGCTTCACCGTGATCGTGCATGAATCCAGGGTGGTCAAATCGGCCCTGGATATCTCGGAGGCGACCAGCTTCATCGTCAGCCTGGGTGCGGATTATCCGAAGTCGGAGGAGGCTTTGTCCCTGGCCGTGGCCAAGGCCGGGCCACAACCGCCCTGAGGTGGGCGCTGCCGCGATTTCCGGTTGGATGGCTGTTAGGGTACGCGAATGGCGTGATCGTGCGCTGGCGGGCGTTCTAGGGCGGGTTTTGGCGGGTCTGGTTGGGGGGGCGGATGCCCGGTTGGGGGCATCCACCCAGGGTCGCGGGTCTCAGTCGTCCTTGCGGCCGCCGCCTTTGCCGCCGTGGCTGCTTTCGCCACCCTTGCGGCCGATATCCGCCATGTGTTCGCGGTCGCGGCTCACCGCTTCGCCGCCTTTCTGGCCGGCCCGGCGGGCTTCCTCCGAATCGAACTCATGGGCGGTTCCCTTCTCGTGCGCGGCGTGTCCGCCCTTGCTGGCGATCTCGCGTTGCTTCTCCTTGTCCATCGAAGCGAAGCCGCGTTCGCTCTTCTTGCCCTGCTCTGGGTTGTCCTGGTCCTGTCCTTTCTTCGACGCAGCCATGATCCTTTCCTCGTGTAGCCATGGGATGGCCTTGACGGCCCGGACCCGGCCTGGGTCCTCAGGGGTTGGATATCCGGCTGGATTGGAAAAGTTCAGCGTATTTTCGCCTAGGAGTCTGTCGGACTTTCCGATAAAAAGACCGAATTGACCATTTTGTGGTCAATTTTGGCGCTTCTACATGAATTTTCGATTATTCGAATTCGATGAGTCGCCCAAATATTCGTGTACAAGCGCTTCGCGCTTGGAAGTCCGACAGACTCCTAGCGCCCCTCCTCCTCGGTCCGCCCGGCGATGGCGTCGATCAACTCATAAAGCTGTTCCTCCTCCTTCTCCGAACTGAGCCCGATGGCCACCTCCGAGATGTAGAACAGCATCCCCACCAGCAGCGACAGCACCGACAGCACGAACATCAGCACGGCCACCACCTGGGCCGCCGGCACGTACAGGGCCAGGCCCAGCAGCAGGCAAGTGACCATGGTGCCGATGCCGCCCAGCAGGGTGTAGAAGAAAGCGTTCTTGATCCGGCCGGCCCGGTGCTGGATCGATTCGATCTGGGCTTGCAGGACCAGGACTTCCTGTTTCTTGCCGGCCAGGGCGGCGAGGTGCTTGTCCTTATGGAAGGCCCGCAGCCGGTTGACGATGCCCATCAGCCGGGCGTTGATCGAAAGGACAAGCAGCCCCGTGGCCGAGATGAAGATGGCCGGGGCGACGAAGGCTTGGAAGAGTTCCGTCTGGGTCATGGTTTGCCTGTGGGGGAAAGGCCGCAGGGCGCGGCGGCACCCCCGAAGTTTAGCGAGTGCCGCCCCGCCCCGTGCGTGCGCCCTGGCAAACCGCCGGGTCCGGCCGATAATTGGGATATGGGTACGAGACCCGCCTATCCCGCGAGGTGCCGCCATGAGCCACTTGAACCTTCTGCTCCACCTGATGAACCAGCGGACCTCCATCCAGGAGGCCCAGATGGAACGCGCCGCCGCCCTGATCCTGGCCGGGGCGCTGGTCCTGATCGCGGTGGCCCTGATGCTGCTGTGAACGGCCCGTGATGGGCCGTCGCGGCGGGGAATCCGTCCCCCACGTGGATATGGGCGCGGGGGTGGCGGGGCTGTCGCCATCTTTTTTCGCCGCTTCCTCCCGGTGGAGACACACAAGCCTCAGCCTTCGATAGAACCCAAAGCCCCCGCGTCCGGCAAACCGGGTGGAGAACCGGCCTGGCCCGGTCCGTTCGTACACGAAAAAGGCCGCCGATGCGGCCTTTTCACGGTCTCCGTCGCCCTATTGGCAACTGAACGTCACCCAGAGCGATTTGCCATCGACGCTCAACGCCTGGTTGCCATCCACCTGCACGGCATAAGTATCGCCCGCGTTGAAGGACGCCGCCCCGCTGGCGGTGCAAGTCCGTTGGCCGGCAGCGATGGTGCAATCCACCCCCGGCGACATGAACACGGCATCGACGCCCTTGCGTAGCGTGAAGCTGTAGTTACCCGTGGTGTTGCCGCTGAAGGCGGCCCTGAGGGTCGCCGCCGCGCAGCTTTGCGGGATGATGCGGTGGCCGTCGCTCTCCTGGGCGATGGGCAGGTTGCCATAGCCCAGCCAGGCCGTCCCGTTGCCGTTGATGTTGGTCCCGAACACGCTGTAGGTATCCGAATACAAGGCACCACCGGCGGGCGTCGTCCATTGGGTGTTGTAGTCGGTGCCGTCGATCTTCGCCAAAACCTGTCCGGCGCTGCCGCCGGTGGGGACGCCCGGACCCGTGGCCCCGGTCGGGCCGGTGGCTCCCGTCGCTCCCGTGGCCCCGGTCGGACCCTGCGGCCCGTCCGGGCCGGTCGGGCCGGTGACCCCGGTCGCGCCGGTCGGCCCCTGCGGCCCGGCCGGACCGATCAGGGTGACATCGACGAAGGCCGCATGGCTGGTGTCGGTGTTCTCCTTGCTGTCGAGGGACACCTCCCCCACCGTCGTGGTCAACAGGATCGAACGGCCCGGATCACCGGGGTTGTCCACCCAATATTTGACAATATCGGAAACATCCACGCTGACCCATTGCGGCAGGTTGTTGATGGCGGTGGAGTCCGTGAACGGCGCGGGGAGCGCGGCGTCCGTCAGGCCGGTGTTGGCGGTGAGGGTGCCCTCCGCCCAGTCGGCGTTGGCCCTTTTCACGACGAAGCGGGCGCTGTTGTTGGTGGAGCCGCGCACCCAGACGTGCAGCATGGCCTTGGCGATGTCCGAGCTGGCGGTACCGGCCGGAAGGAAGGTGGCCATGGATTTGAACTTGAACAGCACGGTCTTGCCGGTGCCGTTGGCCGGGAGGAGGGTGGCCGAGCCGTAGTTCACCGTGGGGTTGGCGCTGTCGGTGTAGCTGTCGGAGCGGACGGGGATTTCCACCGCCCGCGCGGCGAAGGGGGCGAGGACCGCCGTGGCGAGCGCGGCGCGGAGGAACTGCATGGATCGGGTCATCTTTCGTGTCCGGGGGTGTTTGCTGATGGATGGCTTGGCGCTTCGTCAGCCGTGGTGGGGCGGACCGCGACCCGGCGAACCCTGGCTGGCGGGTCGCGCTATCGCCCACCCACCCCATGGCAAGCCCACGTTATAAGGCCCACGGTTGCGGGAGGTTTGCGGTGGTGGGTAAGGAATATACCCACCCTGCCAGCGGCTTGGAATGGCCGGATTCCCCGCCGCAAGCGCCCGCTAAAACGGTGGACTATGGCTATTGGCAGGTCACTGTCATGTAGACCGCCACGCCGCCGCCGGTATTATGCGCTTGGGTACCCCCGGTCACGAGTATCCCCAGGCCATCCCCCGCGACGAACGAAGTATTGCTGGAAGTATTACAAGACCGGACCGAGCCGCCCCCGAAATTACTGGCGCAGGTCATTACGTCGCTATAGGTATACGAGCTTCCGGTATTGGTGGCCTTCCGCAGCTTGATGGTATAGGTATTGGAGCTGACCACGGTATTGGAGATGGCATTCATGGAAACCTTGCTACACGGGGCGCTCAGCATCCTGAAACCGTCTTGCTCGTTGCTGGATTGCGCCTGGGTGCCCCCGATGATGGTGATGTAATGGGCGCTCAGGATGGTGCTATTGCCACTGTTGATGAGGAAATTGAATTGCTGCGGGATATCCATGGGCTTCCAATTCGAGGCGCTACTGTCGTAGGTCAGCACCTGGCCGTTGGTCGGTGCCGTGGACGCCACGGTGGTGCCCTGGAGGCTGGTGGCGTTGGAACCGCCGCCGGTCGGGGTCGTCCATTGGGTGTTGTAGTCGGTGCCGTCGATCTTCGCCAAAACCTGTCCGGCGCTGCCGCCGGTGGGGACGCCCGGACCCGTGGCCCCGGTCGGGCCGGTGGCGCCTGTCGCACCAGTCGCGCCAGCGGCCCCGGTCGCGCCGGTCGCGCCGGTCGGACCCTGCGGCCCGGCCGGGCCGATCAGGGTGACATCGACAAAGGCCGCATGGCTGGTGTCGGTGTTCTCCTTGCTGTCGAGGGTCACCTCCCCCACCGTCGTGGTCAACAGGATCGAACGGCCCGGATCGCCGGGGTTGTCCACCCAATATTTGACAATATCGGAAACATCCACGCTGACCCATTGCGGCAGGTTGTTGATGGCGGTGGAGTCCGTGAACGGCGCGGGGAGCGCGGCGTCGCCCAGGCCGGTGTTGGCGGTGAGGGTGCCCTCCGCCCAGTCGGCGTTGGCCCTTTTCACGACGAAGCGGGCGCTGTTGTTGGTGGAGCCGCGCACCCAGACGTGCAGCATGGCCTTGGCGATGTCCGAGCTGGCGGTACCGGCCGGAAGGAAGGTGGCCATGGATTTGAACTTGAACAGCACGGTCTTGCCGGTGCCGTTGGCCGGGAGGAGGGTGGCCGAGCCGTAGTTCACCGTGGGGTTGGCGCTGTCGGTGTAGCTGTCGGAGCGGACGGGGATTTCCACCGCCCGCGCGGCGAAGGGGGCGAGGACCGCCGTGGCGAGCGCGGCGCGGAGGAGCGGTTGTACGGGGTTGGTCATCGTCGTGTTCCTAGGAGGGGTTGTTCGGCAGATAAGGTAGTTGTACAGGCCCAGGCACGAAGAATAGCCGTCGACGGAAGATTTGTGATGGTTGGGCGACACCCGGCCCGATGCAGCCGACGGCCTGGGCGGAATCGGGGCACCGGGCCACCGGAGGGGCGTTCCGGCGGCCACGGCGTTATAGTTCGCGTCCCACCCAGCACGACGAGGAACCCCATGCCGACCGCTCCCCGCACCGCGACCACGGAGGCGCACCCCGCTTGAACCCGGCGCCCCCCCGCAAAGCCAAGGACCGGGCCGAGTCCCGCGATCCCCGCACCCTCGACATGTTCGACCCGCCCCCCCGGCGCGTGGCGACGCCCCGGCCCGCCAGGGCGCGGCGCAAGCCCGGACCCGGCGCGCCGCCCCCGCCGTCACCGGAAACCGCGTCCGCCGACCCGGTCCCGGCGCTGGCGCCGGACGAGCGGGCCGAATTGGAACGCCTGCGCCTGCGGGCCGAGGAATCCGAGCGCGAATACCAGGATGGCCGGGCCTTGATCGAGTCCATCGAGGGCTATCTGGCCGAGGAATACGCCAAATCCGAGGCGCTGGCGCGGGAGAACGAGCAACTGCGCGGCAGGTTGGGCGAATGGCTCCAGCGCACGCAGGAACTGGAACGCGAGCGCGAGCAACTGGTGGGGATACTGATCACGCTGCTGAAGGACCGCAACCGGCAGGCGCGGAAGCAGGCGGGGTTCTGAACCGCCGCCGTCGGCGAGTGGATAAAAAAAGGCCGCGCGAGCGGCCTTTTCCACGTCCGATGGACAATGGTTGTTGAGTGTCAGGGGATGAATTTAACGCGGCCCCGGCTGACGCGCGCTTCATCGCCCGCGTACCAAGTGCCGGTGCCTTCGGAGTCGCGGACGAACGTCAGGCTGCTCCCATCCGGAGCCACGAAAATATGGTTGTGGTCGCCGCTGCTATAGGTGATCTCGCCGGTGCAGTCGCTATCGATGGTGTAGGTGGACGTGACCTGCACCTGATGGCCGTCGCTATCGGTCTCTTTGACGGCACCCTTGCCCATGCCGTCGAAAGTTTCCATGCCCGCCGCGGCGTAAGGCACGCCGCCCTCCTGGCCGGCCAAATGGTAGACATACGTGCCTTTGAGCGCTTTCTGCGTACACACGACATCGGCGGCGAAAGCATCGACACAAATCAGCGATCCCACAGCGCAGGCGAATGCTAAGGCGTTTCTTCTTATCACAACGATTTCCTCTTGAAAGTCAAAAATCCAAGCTCCGGGCCACCAGGTCGCCCCGGTCTTCATCTTTCCAAAACCTGCATCCATCTGTCTATCAGATAGTTTCAGTTTTTTTCAATGTAGTTCACTTTTTAATTTGTGCAATGGATCGCGATAAATTCCGGCTGGCTCAGGAAACCGCCGCGTCCGGGCCTTAACGCCGGACGGCGGTGGGCGCGGCGAGAGCGCGTCGGAACCCTCACAGATATAAATGATAAGGAAGGTTATCTTGGGTAATAGCTACCGTCCATCCCGCCTGGAGCGATGGACTGGGCTGGGAGTGCCGCTTTGGGCATACTGCGCCCATCGTCCACCGTCCCGAGGATATCCATGGCCCGCCGCCGCCTGACCACCCTGCCCGAACGCCGTCCGCCCACCTTCGACCTGGCCCGCGACGCCTGCGAAGCCCTGTTCCGCGAAACCGGACTCACCCCCGGCACCGACGCCGTGGTCGAGCGCATCGGCGTCAACAACCGCCCGCTGGTCCGCAAGGCCATCGAGGCTTGGCTGTTGGACCTGCCCGCCCGCCTCTACCGGCGCGAGGACTTGCCCGACATACCGCCCGAACTGGCCGGGCAATTCCGGGGCTTGTGGGAAGCGGCGGTGCAAGCGGCGGACCAGCGCTTCGCCGGGGAACGGGCCGGGCTCCAGACCGAACTCGACGCCCGCGCCGCCGGATTGACCGAAGCCCAGGCCGCCCAGGCCGGGGCCGAGGCCCAGGCCGAAGCCGCCCGCGTCGAACTGGCCGGACAACAAGCCACCGCCGCCGCGTTGGAAGCGGAATTGGCCGGGGAACGCGAGACGGTCCGGGCCACCACCGCCCTGTTGCGCCAGGCCGAGGCCGAGGCGGCGCGGCGGGCGGCCCTGTTGGAGACCGAGCGCGGCCACGCCGCCGAGCGCATCGCCTTCCTGGAGGAGCGCATCGACAAGGACAACGCCTGGTATCTGCAACGCATCGCCGAGGAACGCGCCGACGCCCGCCAGGAAGCCGCCCGCGAATTGGCCCGCCGCGACGAGGAACTGGGGAGGTTGCGCCTGGATGCCGCCCGCCGCGATACCGAACTGCGGGCCTTGCGCGAGGAACTGGCGGGGCTGAAGGGCCGGGGCGAGGCGCAGGCGCAAGCGCTCGTCGCCGCCCAGGCCGCCTTGGAGGAAAAAACCGCCGCCCTCGCCACCCTGGCCGGGGAGGCGGCGGCCTTGCGGAGCGCCCAGGAAACGGCACCGGACGCCCCGCGCCATGCCGCCAAGCCGATCCCCAAGCGGGGCTGGGCCAAGCAGCGGCGGTGAGGGGCTTAGAGCCCGGCCAGGACCGCCTCGGCGCTGGAGACCTCGAACTTGCCGGGTTCCTCCACGGCGATGTGGCCGACCACGCCGTCGTCCACCACCATGGCGAAGCGCTGGCAGCGCACGCCCATGCCCTTGGCGGTGAGGTCGAGTTCCAGGCCCAGCTTGCGGGTGTACTCGGCGCTGCCATCGGCCAACATGCGGACCTTGCCGTCCACCCCGAGTTGCTGGCCCCAGGCCCCCATCACAAAGCCGTCGTTGACGGCCACGCACCAGATTTCATCGACGCCCTTGGCCTTGAGCTCGTCGTAATGGGCGAGGTAGCCGGGGACGTGCTGGGCCGAGCAGGTCGGGGTGAAGGCGCCGGGCAGGCCGAAGACCACGATCTTCTTGCCCTGGGCCAGCTCGGCGACCTGGAGCGGTTGGGGTTTCAGGGGGCAGCCGGTGCCGGTGTCGAAGCCGGTGGATTCGCTGAGCGTGCCCTCGGGCAGGCGTTCGCCAACTTGGATGGTCATGGGATTCCCTCCTCGGTGTTGGGGGTTGGAAAGGCGGCAGCATGACCCAGGCCGGGCGCGAAGTCAAAGCGGGCCGCGCCTGAAACCCTTGTAATATCAGGGGTTTGGGCGCGGAATAGCCCATGCCGCATGGGGGTTTTCAAGCGACGGAAGACGGTGTCGGCGGGCTTGCTCCCTCTCGGGCGTTGGCATGCCCTCACCGTCCCGGCCGCCATCGACCACCCCGGATATACCAGCTTTCCGCATCCGCCGCCCCCGGTGGCGATCCGCCATTGAGCCGGGTCCGGCCGCCGGCCTATCCTGCCCCGCTCCAATCCACCCCCCGCGCCGGGCACCGCCCGGAACCGGGGAAAACCCCATTCGACAGTCTATGAACGCTGCAACAAACCTCTCGATCTGCGCCGTGCTGGCGGTACGCAATGAACTCCCCTACCTGCGGGTGTTGCTGCCCTTCCTGGCGGCGCAGGGCATCGAGGTCGCCATCCTCGACAACGGCTCGACCGATGGCAGCCAAGCCCTCTACGCCGCCTACGCGGGCGATCCGGTGATCTCGGTCGGAACCCTCCCCTATCGCGGGTATTTCTCGCTGTCGGAGCAACTGGCGGCGAAACGGGCCTTGCTGGCCACGCTCCACCACGATTGGCGGGTCCACCACGACGCCGACGAGATCATGGAGCATCGCGGACCCGGCCAGACCCTGCGCGACGCCATCGAGGAAGCCGACGCCCAGGGCTACAACGCGCTCAACTTCGAGGAGTTCGTGTTCCTGCCGGACGCGGGGACCGACCTGTCGGGGATGGATTATTACCGGACCGCCCTCCGCTACTACTTCCTGGAACCCCGCAAAGGGAAACCCCGGCTCAACCGCGCTTGGAAGCGCGGCCTGGAAGCGGCCAATCTGGCGACGGGGGGGCATCGGCTGGAAGGGGGGGATGTGGCGCTCTCTCCGGCCAACCACATCCTCCGCCACTACATCGTCCTCGGCGAGGACCACGCCCGGCGCAAATACGTCAACCGGGTTTTCGACGCCCAGGAGGTGCGGCGCGGCTGGCATGGGAAGCGGATGAACATCCCCGCCGACCGGCTGGCCTTGCCAGAATCGGGCGAGTGGCTGTTCCGGCTGGAACGGTTCGATTCCAAGGATTTCCGCAGGGACCGGCCCGCCACCGACAATTTCTGGCACTGGTAGCCCGGTTCCGGGCCACGCTTGCCGCTTCGGGCGGCGCGGGCATAGGATTCCCGCCGGACATGAAAAAGGGCGCTGAACCCCGCCAAGAGTCACGCCCTTCTTTGTGATGCGAAAAAACCAAGCCCACCCGTGGGAGGCCCGATTCATGCCCGCCACCCGCGAAGGAGTACCAAGCAATGGCCGATGATACCCCAAAATCCACCCCCGACCACAACCCCGAGTTGCCGCCCCAGTCCGCCGAGGAAAAAGCCGTCGCCGAGTTCCTGGAACGCCAACTGGAAGCGGAAATGCCCAACATGGCCCCCGAGATGCGGCGCCAACTCGCCCGCATGGGCGCGGCCATCCAGCGGCGCGACGCCGAGCGGGAAGCCTCCCGCGGGGCCGCGCCCGAACCCAAGGCGGCGGTCCAGGAGCCGCCCCCGCCGGCCCTGGCGGAAGTCCTGCGCTTCCTGCTCCCGTTCGGCGAGGACACCCGGCCCATCTCCAACGTCATGGCCCGGTGCGCCCTGTTCGCGCCGGTGAAGGAACGGCGGCGCTTCGACGATTACACCGTGGTGGGCCGGGTCGAGGGTTGTTTGATCGAATGGAAGGGCGAGCAACTCAACCAGGACGATCACGACACCTTCATGCAGTTGGTGCAGATGGCCCGGCACCAACCGCTGGGGACCGATGTCGTGCAGCCGGTGAACGCCATCCTGCGCGGCTTGGGCCGGCATACCCGGCAGGAGCAGCGGCGGCAGTTGTTCGAGCAGTGCGACCGCCTCATGTCGGGGGTGTTCAGGATCACGCCGGACGGCAAAGCCTCCTACGCCGGACACTTGCTGGCGGACATCGTGACGCCCCAGAACCAGCGGACCGAACCGCAGCACCGGCGTTTCCTCTCCTACCAACTCAATGTCAAGCTCGCGCCGTTCTACGCCGACGACGCCTTCACCCTGATCGACTGGGGCGAGCGCCTCAAGATCAAGGGGCGCGGCTCCGAACTCGCCAAATGGCTGCACTTGTGGATTTCCAGCCATGCCGAGCAGTATCCGCACAAGGTGGAGACCATCCGCAGGCTATGCGGGAGCCAGGTGAAAGACCTTAAACACTTCCGGGAGAAACTTCGGCAAGCCCTCGACCTGCTCAAAGACGCCGGGGTCATCACCTCCTGGGCTATCGACGCCGCCGATCTCGTGCATATCGACCGGATGCCCAGCACGACGCAGCTTGAGCACATCGCCAAGAAGGCGGCAAAGGAAGATCGGCGGCGCAAAACCATGACCCATATCTCCGACCTCCTTCCCCGTCCGCCCAAGCCTAAGGGTAAGAAGGGGTAGCGCGGCTTTTCGGCCACCGGAGCGCGGCTTTTCGGCCACCGGAGCGCGGCTTTTCGGCCACCGGAGCGCGGCTTTTCGGCCACCGGAGCACGGCTTTTCGGCGACCGAGCGCGGCTTTTCGGCGACCGAGCGCGGCTTTTCGGCGACCGGAGCGCGGCTTTTCGGCGACCGGAGCGCGGCTTTTCGGCGACCGGAGCGCGGCTTTTCGGCGACCGGAGCGCGGCTTTTCGGCGACCGGAGCGCGGCTTTTCGGCGACCGGAGCGCGGCTTTTCGGCGACCGGAGCGCGGCGAAAAGCCGAGATAACTAATTGATTTAGTTAGTAAATTTAAAAAGACGCGCCGCCTTAAATCCTTTTAAATCTTTTTAAACCGTTTTCGAATCGGCGCGGATGCGGAAATCGCGTCGAAATCGAACCGGACCGCCGGGCCGCATCTTGGCTATCCTCTGCCGATTACAACCGCGATGGCCCCGACCATGACACTCGACCCCACCGACCGCGCCCTGCTCCGGGGCTGGCTCCAAGGCTTGCCCTGGCTGGTCCTCTCCGACGTGTACCAACCCGACCAACTGCCCTCGGCAACCAAGGCCCACACCGAAACCCTGGTCGAAGCCCTGGTGGCGCGGGCGCGGCGCTCGGGCCGGGACGACCTCGCGGACCGCCTCGCGGGCGGACCGCTGGTCTCCGAGCGCTGGCAAGCCCAGGCCGACGCCGCGATAGACGCCATCCTCGAATTACCCGAACCGCGCCCCGCCCCATCCGATCCGGTGGCCCGCTGGTTTCCGGGACGCATCGAAGCGCCCTTGGCGCGGGCCGGCATCGCCACCCTGGCCGACATCGCCCAAGCCGCCGAACTGGACGGCTGGTGGCGGACCGTCCCCCGCATCGGCGAGGACGGCGCGGAAATCCTCCGCCAATTCTTCGCCCAAAGCCCCGAACTCGGCCCCCTGCCCGAGATCGTGGTCGAACCGCCGCCCGCCCCCGAGCGCCCACCCCGCACCGACGTGGCCCCGCTCGAATACTTCCGCGCCCCGGAACTGCTCTCCGGTCGCGACCGCACCAACCGCCAACCCCCCGAACGCCAGCGCATCCAGGCCGACACCGACGCCGAGGCGGTCGGCTGCTGGCTGGCGCAATGGCCCGAGGACAGCGCCACCCGCCGCGCCTACCGCAAGGAGGCCGAGCGCTTCCTGTTATGGAGCCTCTTGGAACGCGGCAAGCCGCTGTCCGGGTTGGGCGTGGATGACGCCATCGCCTACCGCCAGTTCGTCCGCGATCCGCAGCCACGGGAACGCTGGGTCGGCCCGCTGGCGGCCCGCCGTTCGCCCGGCTGGAAACCGTTCCAGGACGGCCTGTCCGAACGCAGCGCCCAATTCGCCGAGACCGTGCTGCGGAGCCTGTGCCAATGGTTGGTGGAGGTGGGATATCTGGCCTGGAGCCCGTTCGGGGGATTGCGCCGCGCCCGCCGCTCGGAAGAAGGCATGGCCGTGGGCCGGGCGCTGTCGGAACGGGAATGGCGCTGGGTGATGGATTACTGCGCCGGGAAGCTGGCCGAGCCGGGGACGGACACGGCCTATTACCGCCACGCCCGTTTCGCGCTGCGCTTCGGCTACGCCACCGGGCTGAGGATCAGCAACCTCGCCGCCGCCACCCTGGGCGACCTGGAACGCCGCGAGGGCCGCGACGGGGCCAAATGGTGGCTCCACTGCCGGGTGAAGGGCGACAAGCCCCACAGGGTGCCGGTGACGGCCCTGCTGGGGGAATTGCGCGAGTACCTAGGGTTCCGTGGCTACGACGCGCCCCTGGAAGCCCTGGACCCCGATATCCCCCTGATCGGCAAGCGCCGCCGCACCCGCACCGGGCGCAAAACCTACCGCGAAGTGGCCTATAGCCCGGCGGGTTTGCACGACCTATTCCGTTCGCTGTTCGGGGAGGCGGGCGCGGCGCTGGAATCCACCGACCCGGTGGCGGCGGCGCGGCTGCGGGCCTCGACCGCCCATGTGCTGCGCCACACCCACGCCACCCACGCCCTGGAGCGCGGCGTGCCCATCACCGTGGCCCAGCGCAACCTGGGCCATGCCAGCCTCGCCGTCACCAGCCGCTACCTGACGGTGGACGACGACCGCCACCACGAGGAAATCGGCAAATTGCTGGACCCCGGCGCGGAACCGGCCTGACCGTCACGGAGTGGTCAAATTCTTCGCAAAGGCCAGGAAGCTCTGGAAAACCGGGGGTTCCAGGCCATCGAGCCACAGACTTATCCACAGAAAATGTGGATAACCGCTTCTAAATATGCGAGCGATTGGTTGTAGCAATGCCGCCTCGACCCGCAAGCGCGGTCCAGGTATTCCGCCTGTTCCGGCGTGGGCCTGAGTTCGATCTTGTGGGCGAGGAGCATGGCAGGGTGCGTGCCTACGGTCCTAGGCCACGACGCGGGGATCGGCCGCGCACTGGTTGGCGAGCCAAACCCCGGCCAGGATCAGCGGGGCCAGGATCAGGCTGCCCAGCATGACCAGGGCGGTGCTGGCGGCGGCGACCACGTTGAGGGCGAAGGGGGCGATTTGCTTGAGGAAATTGGACATGGCGGGTTCTCGGGGGAGGATGGAGGGAACGGGGATTTTAGCCGTTCCGTGGCGCTCCGGTCCCGCCCGGTCCGCGCTCCGGTCCACCGCCGCAGCCTAGAAGAGATAAGAAGAGCAACGAAACCGGACCCCGCAGCAACGCTGGAAACCCGGTCTCTATTCCTGCAACCCGAAGTCTCGGGTCCGGTGACTATGAGTCTCGTTTTTTAGTTGAATTATGAGCCTTTTTGACTCATCATTCCGGCCTTGAAATCTCTAAAACAGGTTGGATATGGAGAATAAGAGTCTCAAATCCAGGCGCGGATTTCCCAAATACACCGAAAATCCCAGTCTGGACCACGCGTCGGACAGCACCAAATCGGGAACCCGGCGGATCGTCAACAGAACCGGCGACCGCTGCCTGATCGTGTCCGAACACGGCGAAATCCTGGCACCGGCGGGATTCCACGAAGTCGTCGAGGTGGACCGCACCAAGTTCGTGAAGCTGTACGTGGATGGCGTGAAAGCCTTGCAAGAGCTGAGTTCGGCGGGGGCCAAGGTTTTCGAGTTGGTTTACAGGATCGTGCAGGACAATCCCAGCGCGGACCGGTTCTATCTGCACCTCATGGATGCGGAAAAACACGGACTGAAGATTTCGCGGCCCGTGTTCCACCGTGGCTTGAGCGAGCTGATAGGGAAGGAATTCGTGTTCGAGAGCGTCATGCCGAATATCTACTTCCTCAACGTCAACTACCTGTTCAACGGCAACCGGCTGGCTTTCATCAAGGAATTCCGGCTCAAAGAGAAACG
>NZ_FXAM01000004.1:40000-78766 GCF_900155475.1 Methylomagnum ishizawai
AGGCCGAAAGGCGTAGTCGATGGAAAACGGGTTAATATTCCCGTACCCGTACCAACTGCGATGGGGTGACGGAGAAGGCTAGGTCAGCCGGGTGTTGGATGTCCCGGTTTAAGCAGGTAGGAAGGTTCCTTAGGCAAATCCGGGGAATCAATTCCGAGATGTGACGACGGAGCCCCAGCAATGGGGCCGAAGTGATTGATGCCATGCTTCCAAGAAAAACCTCTAAGCTTCAGGTTGGATCGGGCCGTACCAAAACCGACACAGGTGGGCAGGGTGAAAATCCCCAGGCGCTTGAGAGAACTCGGGTGAAGGAACTAGGCAAAATGGTACCGTAACTTCGGGAGAAGGTACGCCCCCGGTACGTGAGGCCCCTCGCGGGCGCAGCGGATGGGGGTTGCAAGAAAACGGTGGCTGCGACTGTTTATTAAAAACACAGCACTCTGCAAACACGTAAGTGGACGTATAGGGTGTGACGCCTGCCCGGTGCCGGAAGGTTAATTGATGGGGTCAGCGCAAGCGAAGCTCTTGATCGAAGCCCCGGTAAACGGCGGCCGTAACTATAACGGTCCTAAGGTAGCGAAATTCCTTGTCGGGTAAGTTCCGACCTGCACGAATGGCGTAACGATGGCCACACTGTCTCCACCCGGGACTCAGTGAAATTGAATTGGCTGTGAAGATGCAGTGTACCCGCGGCTAGACGGAAAGACCCCGTGAACCTTTACTATAGCTTTGCACTGGACTTTGACTTCGCTTGTGTAGGATAGGTGGGAGCCTGTGAAACCGGGACGCTAGTTCCGGCGGAGGCAACCTTGAAATACCACCCTGGTGAATTCGGAGTTCTAACCTAGGTCCGTGATCCGGACCGGGGACCGTGCATGGTGGGTAGTTTGACTGGGGCGGTCTCCTCCCAAAGAGTAACGGAGGAGCACGAAGGTGCGCTCGGCACGGTCGGACATCGTGCTATGAGTGTAAGAGCAAAAGCGCGCTTGACTGCGAGACATACAAGTCGAGCAGGTACGAAAGTAGGTTCTAGTGATCCGGTGGTTCTGTATGGAAGGGCCATCGCTCAACGGATAAAAGGTACTCCGGGGATAACAGGCTGATACCGCCCAAGAGTTCATATCGACGGCGGTGTTTGGCACCTCGATGTCGGCTCATCACATCCTGGGGCTGTAGCCGGTCCCAAGGGTATGGCTGTTCGCCATTTAAAGTGGTACGCGAGCTGGGTTTAGAACGTCGTGAGACAGTTCGGTCCCTATCTGCCGTGGGCGTTGGAGATTTGAGGGAAGTTGCTCCTAGTACGAGAGGACCGGAGTGAACGAACCTCTGGTGTTCCGGTTGTCACGCCAGTGGCACAGCCGGGTAGCTATGTTCGGACAGGATAACCGCTGAAAGCATCTAAGCGGGAAGCCCCTCCCAAGATGAGATCTCCCTGGGACCTCGAGTCCCCCGAAGGGCCCTGGTAGACCACCAGGTTGATAGGCTGGGTGTGGAAGTCCAGTAATGGATGAAGCTAACCAGTACTAATTGCCCGTGAGGCTTGACCATATAACACCCAAACGGTGTGGTGTTGACGCATTACGCGACGTGTACGTTTTCCAGTGTTGTTTGAGCTACGCTCCGACCGACCAGTTTTGCCTGGTGGCCATAGCGAGCGGGAACCACCCGATCCCATCCCGACCTCGGAAGTGAAACCGCTTAGCGCCGATGATAGTGTGGTTACCCATGTGAAAGTAGGGAACCGCCAGGCATCTAAATAGAAAAGCCCCTTGCCCTCCACAGGACATGGGGCTTTTTCTTTGGCCGGAGGAAACCGGCCGGGGCGTTCCCCGCGCCCGTCCCATCGATCAGCTTCCCGCCTTCCGGCTCAGCCGACTCCTCACATCGTCCCAGGATTCGCCGGGCCGGGCGTGTTTTTCGATCTCTTCCCGCGTGATTTGGCTGGGTTGTTTGGATTTCGACGGTTTGGGCTGTTGCCATTTGGCGGCGAAGCCCAGGAATGCTTGGTCGTAATCGGCGGGACGCTTCTTTGTTGCGGTCCAGTGGTCGAAAGCATTCTTGCAAGCGTAGGGATCGAGGCGCGGATAAAGCTCCCGGAATCTTTCGATGGTCGCGGGCTTCAGTTCGGGCGCTCCGGCGGGCAAAGCGGCGGCGGAAAGCGGGACTTCTTCTTTGAACTTGAAGGTAAATTCCAGACGTTCCACCGAGCGGCTTTTCTTGATGGCCTTCCACTGGATATCCAACTGGTTCTTCTCCCGGAGTTCCTGTACTGCGGGATCGATGACGCGGCGTTGCAAATCGAAAAAGCGCGGATATTGGGATTCCAGTTCGAGCCACGTCTTGAAATCCTTCAGCAGGACGATCAACCGCCCGGTTTTCTTGTATTGCATGAGGAACTCGAACAGGCGGATCGAATAGGTCGAGCGCAGGCTGGAGATTTGCTCAAGCTGATAGGAAGTAAAGCGTTCACGCAGCAAGCTGAGGTATGGCGCTATGTCGTAGCTGAAGCGCAGCGTTACCCGGCTTTCGCCAGTTTCGTACTTCACATAGGAAACCCAGCGGAAGCGCTCGCGGGCTTTACCGTCGTGGGTTCGGATATCGCGTTCGTAAAGGGCGGTAGCGGCGTCCTCCAACTCCCGATAAGCGTTCTTCATGTCCAGTGAGAACATCGCGGCGAAGTCGGCCACGTTCACCGTGAACAAGTCGTCTTTGGCTAAGGGCTGGCGGGGGTCCAGTTGCGCCACGCAACACAGGACCAAGCGTTGTTCGTTGAGGTTTAGGCGATAGCTGGCTTGTATCAAGGCGTTGGCCTTGGTCACGACAAAATTTTTAAGTTCCATGCTCGGAGTCCCCTTTGGAATAGGAATAGCCCGTTCCAGTCTACGCACGTCCCCGTGAAAATCAACGACAAAAAATTTATTTGTCGTTGATTTGTGGATAACTCGCGGATATCACCGCTTTTCTGTCGTTGTTCAACCGTTTTTGCGTCGTTATTCAACCGCCTTTCTGTCGTGGTCAACCGTTTTTTTGTAGTCGTTTACCGTCTTTTTGTCGTCGTGTGGACGCTGGAAACCTTGTCCGCCGCAGCTTCCAGCGCCGGAAAACAAGGAAAAACAGGGGAAAAACAAGGAGGAAAAACAGGTTGAAAAAAGAGGGCGGGCCGCACCGTCTTTTTGTCGTCGTTGCGATTTGTCGCCACGCTTGGAAACAAAAAAGCCCCGTGTCCTCCAGGACGCGGGGCTTTTTCTCAGGTCCGGGGCCGCCATTACGGGCCGATGGCGTCCACCGGCGTCAGCGTCATCTCGCCGCCGAAGATCGAGGCATTGGCGAAACCGTAGCCATGGGCGCACACCAAGCTGACCTGGGCCTCGACCTCGGTGGTGAAGCGGTTCAGGGCGACCAGGCTCACGTTGGACAAACGCGACCAGTCCGAGGAGGTATCCACCGTGTAGTACTCGGTACCGGCCTGGGTCTGGTTGTGCAGGAAATAGCAACTGGCCCCACTGTTGGGGGCGTAGGAATGCCCGTCGATCCGGGCGGTGATGAGATAGCTGCCAGGAGCGACCGTGGTGGTCAACACGGCGACCGGCGTCCCGAAACTGGAGGTCGAACCGCCGGGAACGTTGACGCCGCCGCCATGGGTGTAATAGCCGGTGCCGGCGGACGCGCCGACGCTCAAGACCGCGGCCGCGACCGCGATGAAAGCCTTGCTCAGAGTGTTCATGGAGTTCTCCCGCGTTGTTGGGGTTGGGTGGGTTCCGGCGACGGGGAGAACTATAAGAAAGTCCCAAAACCTAGGCAGTGATGTTTTTCCGTATAGGCATGTGAATATTAACGGGGCATATGTGTTTTTATAGCTAGACAGCCCCAACAGCACACGCCCCGGCCATGCCTTCTAGGCGGTGAAATTCGACCTGCGGGTCTTTCCCGCGCCCGTCCAACCTGTCAGCATGGCCCTTCCGTTGGTTCGTTGCCAAAACTATCGATAACCCCATCGAGGAGGAGCTATGTCCGAAGAAAATCAAAATGCCGCGCCGATCCGCACCACGGGCGGCAAGTTGCAGGTGGCCGGGGTGGTGATCCTGGCCGGCGGGGTGGTCGCGACGGTGGTGGGGGGCTGGTGGGGACCGGCCTTGCTGTTCCCTGGCGCGGTGATTTTCGCATTGGGGCGGTTTATGGAGTGAGCCGAAGGACAGGGACTAACCCGCGACTCCGTCCCGCGCTTTCAAAAATCCCGGACGGTCGTTTGTCCGCCAAAACGGGCGGGCAAACGCACCCTTTGCAAACTTATCCCGCCACGGTCAATCCCGTGGCCGGGATTGGCGTCCCGGAATACGAAGACGCACAGCCGCGCTATCAAATTGCGGCTTTTTATGTGCGACGTTCATGCACGTCTATCAATGATGCGGGCTGAACGCGGCTGCCTCCGGGCAGGCCGGTTTCCTTCGTGCCGGTACGCCATCCGCGTTTAGTCCCATCTCCTTACGTTTGGCGTCGTTCGGGGAGGGGTTCCAAACTCGTTCATGAAGGTATCATCATGAACAGCACCGATCTCGTGCCGGTTTTCGCCGGCGAACTCAACGGGCAAACCGTCCAACTCGTCGATGCCCGCGATCTTCACACCTTCCTCGGCGTGGCCCGCGACTTTTCCAACTGGATCAAGAAACGCCTCAAAGATGGCGGTTTCATTTCCAATCAGGACTACGTGGAGGTTTTCGCCAAATCTGGCGAAAACCCCCTCGGGGGCCGCCCACCTATCGATTACCAACTCACCCTCGAAACCGCCAAGCACATCGCCATGATGGAGCGCAACGCGAAAGGCCATCAGGTCCGCACCTACTTCATCGAATGCGAACGCCGTGCCCATCCGCGCCGCCCTCTCCGAACTGGCCCGCCAACACCTGGAACGCGGCGAATCCCCGCTGGAGGTCGTCGGGCGCGTGCGCAAGGGCTTCCCAGGCGTCGGCGACATGCTGGTGATCCAGGCCGCCGAACTCTGGCAGCTCACCTCCGCCCTGGCCGGTTGCGCCGCTGCCCCTGGAAGGGCCGATGGACGCCCTCCACAGGCTCGAAGCCCGCACCGGGCGCGACGGGTATCCAAAATAGGCGGGGCACAAAAAAAGCCGCTCACGCGGCTTTTTCGCGCCGGGACGGCTTCAGGCGGCGGTCATCGCGCCCAGCAGCGCGAAGGCCGCGATCCAGCCCAGCGCCATGGTGAAACCCCAAACCAAACCCTCGCCCACGGTCTTCAACAACTTGCCCATGATCGCCTCCGCTGGAATGTGTATGTAGGGAAAAAAACGGCACGTCACCGCCCCGCATCATAGGGGCGGCGACGGTACGGGTCAACGCGGCGGCGGCTCAGGAAGCCTGGGCGGCCTGGGCGGCGGCCCGCTTGGCGCGGTCGCGCTTCACGATGTCCAGCACCGTGTCCTTGCTCAGGTTGAGCTGGCGGGCGATCCGCCGGTAGGAATAGCCGCTGGCGACCAGCCCCAGCACCTTGGGAGCCAGGAATTCGGAGGTCTGCCGCGGTTCGGAGAACACCTGCCTGTAGACGTTGCCGGATGGGCGGCGGTCGGAATCGACCAGTTTGCCGTTGAACACAAAGGCCGAGAAATCGGGACAGGCCAGGCCGGAAGCGCAAGTCTTGCGGCTCGGGCAGGCGTCGCAGGGCGCCTTGCTGGGCTGGGAGGAGAGTCCGGGGATGGACTCACGGCCCGTGTCCTGCTTGAAAGCCTCGGTATCGACGTAGACTTCGGCGATTTGGAACATGCGTCATACCCTGCTCGGTGCGGTGCGGATTCATGGGGCCATCGTTAGAGGCCGGGCTTGGATCGGCCATCGGGGGGGAAGCGCCGGGGGATTGCCCAACCGGGCGGCTTCGGGGGTGAGTGTATCTGCTGCCGCCGGATGGAAGCTGTGAACTAGATATCTGGACATTTGTGATTTTTTACCGCCCGTGGCGACGCCGGAAACCCCGCCACGGACCGCCGGTTTCAGTCCAGCCGTTCGGCCCGGCCCGTGGCCGCCGAGCGCAGGGCGGCGCCGATCAGGCGGCAATTGGCTTTGGCGTCCGCCAGCGCCAGGGCGGGCGTCCGGCCCTCCAGGACGCAATCGGCGAAATGCTCGACCTCCAGCCGGAAATGATTGGCCGGGGCCAGCCGCTCCACGCCCTCGCGGCCCTCCTCGGTCCACCAGGAAATCACCGGCGTATCGCCCGGCAACTGCCACACGGTATGGCACTTGGCCCCGCCCTGGGTGCCGATGATCTCGTATTCCGAGCGCCTGGCCCGCTCGAAACTGAAATCGAACAGCCCATGCCGCCCCCCGCCGAAATCCACCACCCCGCTCATGCCGGTGTCCGCGCCGTGCGCGTTGTAATGGGCCAGGGCGGCCACGGCCAGCGGCGGCGTGTCGAGGTAGGCCCGCAACGAATGGATGGCGTAGCAACCGATATCCCACATCGCGCCGCCGCCCTGTTCGGGGGGACGGTCGATCCGGTACATGCGGGCCGGGCGCATGGTGAAGGAATAAGTGGCGCGGACGCTGCGGATATCGCCCAGGACGCCCGCGTCGAGCAAGTCGCGGATGCGTTGGTGCTGGGGATGGAAGCGGTACATGAAGCCTTCCATCGCCACCAGGCCGCGGTCCTGGGCGGCCCGTTCGATGGCCTCGATATCGGCCACGCGCAGGGCCATGGGTTTCTCGCACAGGAGGTGCTTGCCGGCCTCCAGGACTTTCAAACCCCATTCGGCGTGTTCCTGGTTGGCGAGCGGCAGGTAGACGGCGTCCACCGCCGGGTCTTCCAGCAGGGGCTCCAGGGCGTCGTAGGTTTTCGCGCCGTGGCCGGGGGCATAGCGGGCGAGGCAGGCGGCGGCGGCGCCGGGGCGGCGGCTGGCGATGGCGACCAGTTCGGAATCGCGGGCCTCGACGATGGCGGGCAATAGGCGTTCGTTGACCCTGGCGGCACCGAGGATGCCCCAGCGGAGTTTACGGGTGGATTCGGACATGGCGATGGCCTCCGGGTGGGTGTTGCGGGGCGACAGCCTAGCGTGGCGGGACGGGGCGGCGCTAGCGGCGAAGTGAAAACCGGACTTGACCTTTAAATGATAACCATTATCATCTAGCAAACGCCCCACACACCGGGAGACCCTATGAACGCCATGCCGACACGCCCCGCCGGGACCGGACAGGCCGCCCCGCTCGACCCTTCGTTGCAACCCCTGCGCTTCTTGCTGATGCGCTACGCCCGCGCCCCCTCGGCCTCGACGGCGGGCCGGATCGCCGATTGCGTGGACGGCTTGCTAGCCGGGGGGGATGGCCGGGTGCCCTTGCGGGAGCGATGCACCTACCGGCGGATGCGGGCCTATTGGCGGCTGGTCGAGCGTTTGGGGTGAAGCCATGAAGCAGACTTGCCGCGTCCAGACCCTCGCCAGCGAAAGCGGGTGTTCGGTCGATTATTGCCCCGGTTGCAACGCCTTCCATGTGAAGATCGGTTTCGCCACCTTGAATTTCAATCCCGAAGGCTTCGCGGTCCTGGCGGCGACGCTGGGCACGGCCCTGGCGCGGTTCCAGGGCCAGCGGCGGCGGGAGGCGCAGGACGGCGTCCAGGAAGGGCCGGGCGGCGGGGTGTTCCACTGAATCGAGGCTAGGCAGTAGGCAGCGTGCCCGTCCCCGGCGTGCCGGGGCTGGGATTCCGCCCGGCACCGTGCCGGGCTTTTTTTTGCGCGGGCAGCGACCGAGAAGCACGCCCGGCCCGGCGAATCCTGGGACGACGCACGGCGCAGATTGAGCCGGAAAGCGGAGCATCCCCCCTACGTGCGCCACCGCACCGACTTCCGCCCCGTTTTCCAGGCTAAATCGCGCTTTCCCCACGACCGGAGGGCCGTCCCATGCCAGCCACAGCCTCGAAGATGGAAGAAGCCACGCGGGCCTGTATCGACGCCTGCGCCCATTGCCACCAAACCTGTCTGGAAACCGCCATGAACCATTGCCTGGAGACCGGCGGCGAACACGTGGCCCCCGAGCATTTCCGCCTCATGCTGGGTTGCGCCCAGTTGTGCCGGCTCGCGGCGGATTTCATGCTGACCGGCGTCAGGTTCCACCACCGCCTGTGCGGGCTGTGCGCCGAGGTCTGCGAAGCCTGCGCCCACGATTGCGAACGCATCGGCGGCATGGAGCGCTGCGTTGCGGCCTGCCGGGCCTGCGCCCAGAGTTGCCGCCAGATGGCGGGTTCCCACCCCCTGCCCTGAACGCCGCGCCGGAGGCCAGATGCCCGACGGCCCGCCCCCGTGGCAATCCCTATCCCCCTGGGAAGTTTCGCCGCTATGTGCGTTGCCCAACCGAAAAACCCCCGCCGATCCGGTATCTTCAACAGGAATCGCGGGCCGGACCCGGCCCCGATTCCCAGGATTCTCATCGACCACGGTCGCGACGGGAGGTGGTTATGAATGACGAGCAACGCGATACCTATGGCATGTATAAGTCCGCCGGACCCGGCCCCCGCCTGATGGGCGCGGATACCCTGCTCGGGGACGATGTATGCAATGCGCGGGGCGAGGTTTTGGGCGATATCAAGGAAATCATGCTGGACATGAACACCGGCACGGTGGCCTATGCGGTCTTGTCCTTCGGTGGCCTGATGGGGATCGGGGAAAAGCTGTTCGCCGTGCCCTGGAACGCCCTGAAGCTCGATACCTTGAATAAGCGCCTCGAACTGGATATCGATAAATCGGTATTGGAGAACGCGCCCGGCTTCGACAAGGACGATTGGCCCGATATGGCCAACCCGGATTGGATGGCCCAGGTGAATAATTATTACCGGGCTTATCAGCATCCGGCCAACCCAACCCGCATGTGACTCGCCATGTGGAGCAAACCAAGGAACGCGCCCCGTTCGCCCTGGTCCGAACGGGGCCGGGTGGCCTATTTAATCCTATACGCCCTGGGCCTGCCGGTGGGTGTGCTATTGGTCCTATGGGTGATTTTCGGCAACAACCTGTTCGGGCCGGGCTGAATCAGCGGGCCGGGCCGGCGGCGATCTGTGCGATAACGTACAGACTCCACCGGATTCCCGGCCTAGCTTCGGCCCCCTATCATCATCGGCACGCTAAAATCCCAAGGATCGGGAGCCATTTATGCCGAAAGGATTCAGCCTCTTTCTCTCCACCCTGGCGGTGGTTTCGGCCCTGGGCTTCGATAGCGTCCGGGCCGCCCCCGCCGCCCCGCAAGAAAACACCGGACGCAACACCCGCGACCAAGGCGGCAATACCGTCACGCCGGAAGACCAAAACGAATCCAGCGCCGACCGCAATCTCGCCGCCTCGATCCGCAAGGCCGTGGTCAAGGACAAATCCCTTTCCGTCGATGCCCATAACGCCAAGATCATCGTGCGCGGCGGCCTCGTGACTTTGCGCGGCCCGGTGGAAACCCCCGCCGAGAAAACCAAATTGCAAACCATCGCCGAGCGAACCCGCGGCGTGAAACAAGTGGACAACCAGCTCGAACCCAAGTCGCCTTAACGGCCCCCAGGAGATCGCCATCATGAAGAAAGCGGTATATTGCATCGCCCAGGATATGCAACAGGCGGAGTTGATCGTGGACCGGCTGAAACTGGCCGGATTCTCCAATAACGATATTTCGGTGCTGTTCCCGGACAAATCCGGCACCCAGGATTTCGCCCACGAGAAACATACCAAGGCACCCGAGGGTGCGACCATCGGCGGCGGTACCGGCCTGGGCATCGGCGCGATACTGGGCTGGTTGGCGGGTATCGGCAGCTTGGCGATACCGGGGGTCGGTCCCTTGATCGCCGCCGGGCCGATCATGGGGGCTTTGGGCGGGGCGGCCGTCGGGGCCGCCGCCGGGAGTTTGACCGGGGCTTTGATCGGGCTGGGGATACCCGAATATGAGGCCAAGCGCTACGAGGGCAAGATCAAGGGTGGCAACGCCCTGATCTCGGTGCATACCGAAAGCGCGGAGGCACGGGACAAGGCCAAGGATATTTTCGAGCGGGCCAACGCGGAGGATATTTCGACCTCGGGCGAAACCACCGTGAAAACCTAGCGTAATCCCCTGCGGCGCCGGGGTCGGCCTTGTATGGGAGATATCCGCATGAAAACCTGGGCTGGATTATGCGCCGCGTTATTGCTGGCCCTGGGGCTGGCCGCTATGCCGGGCTGCGCCCCGACCCCGAAATCGGAAGGGACCGGGGAATATCTGGACGATAGCGCCATCACCACCAAGGTGAAGGCGGCTTTGCTCAATTCGCCGGGCCTGAGTTCCGGCGATATCAATGTCGAAACCTTCAAGGGCGTGGTGCAATTGAGCGGTTTCGTCGGTTCGCGCAGCGAAATCCGGCAGGCGGTGGAAGTCGCCCGCAATGTTGCCGGGGTGAAAACCGTCAAGAACGATATCCGGCTCAAATGATCCGCATGCGCCGGGGCCGCCTTGATCCCATCCCGCCATCCGCCTATCCTCCCCGTGCCGCGGGTCGCTCCTGCGGTCGGGATTGGTCTCCTGTTGGAAGAAACGGCGCAGTCATCATCCGTTCGTGGCTGTGTCCGGTGTTCGCACCTACTTATGGTGGGCTGGACGGGGCAGCTGTAAGGCTGGCCGTTGCTTTCCGGTAAGACCAATTCCGTTCAGTCCACCTCCATACGATTGGTCTCGTTTGGGAGTGGTGTCTACTTTCCTTATCTTGAAAGCAGCCATGTCTATACCTACCCCTCCGGGCGCTTCCGCGTTCAACCAACTCGTTCCTGTCTTCCTGGGCAAAATCGGCGGTGTGCAAATGCACGTTTGCGATGCCCGCACGCTCCATGCCTTCCTTGAAAACGGCGACGAGTTCGCCCACTGGATCAAGGACCGGATCAAGAAGTACGAATTTATTGAGAATCAAGACTTTGCGATTGTTTGGGAAAATTCCCAAGCAAAACGCGGGGGCCACAACCGCAAGGACTACTACCTCGCCCTCGACATGGCGAGGGAATTGTCGATGGTCGAAAACAACGAAAAAGGCCGGGAGGCCCGCCGCTACTTCATCGACTGCGAACGCCGCCTGCGCGAAACCGCCCAGTCCCGCGCCCAGAACCTCCTCACCGACGAACTCCAATCCGCCATCAACCAGGAAGCCCACACCCTGGCCCTCAGGAGTTTCGGCCCCATCCGCGCCGCCCTCTCCGAACTGGCCCGCCAACACCTGGAACGCGGCGAATCCCCGCTGGAGGTCGTCGGGCGCGTGCGCAAGGGCTTCCCAGGCGTCGGCGACATGCTGGTGATCCAGGCCGCCGAACTCTGGCAGCTCACCTCCGCCCTGGCCGGTTGCGCCGCCGCCCTGGAAGGGCCGATGGACGCCCTCCACAGGCTCGAAGCCCGCACCGGGCGCGACTGGTATCCAAAATAGGCGGTGGCCCACCGCGGCGGTTATGAATCCCATCCGGGATAAAACCCTTGCGGCCCCGTGGAATCCCCTAGTAAACATACCTAGGTATTTCCAGGGACCGGAATGGATGCAATTTTAGCGGTTCCCTCCGGTCGAAAGGATATCCGACGATCAATAGATACTCCAGGAGACCGGTTATGAATTGGGATGTTGTGAAAGGCCAATGGCATCAGGTCAAAGGTTCGGTCAAAGCCCAATGGGGCCGTTTGACCGACGACGAGTTGGAACAGGTGGCCGGTGAACATGAAAAGCTGGTCGGCTTGATCCAGGAACGTTATGGCCTGGCCCGCGACGAAGCCGAGCGGCAGGTCGATAACTTCAATTGGACTATCAAGCATTGACCGATTGCGATAGGTCCGGGGCGGGCCGGGCATGGAAGCCCGGCCCGCCGCCATTTTCCACGGATGCGTGTTCCATCTGAGTAGATCATTGGCGAAAGCTACAGCGCTTGGATAGGTTCTAAGCGCTGCTTTTTTATCCGGTGGTTTTCGGATGGCGCATCGCCTGTCGGCGGGATTATTCCGGGCTTATGGCCTGGGTTATCCATGGGATGCGAACAATACCGGCAACCGGGGAATCCCCATGATCCATAGGAATACCGGAACCCCGGCGGCATGGCCGACGCCCTGCGCCGCACCGCCCAGAACCTGGACTCGGAACAGCGCCCGGCCTCGGCCCAATGGGTAGGCCGGGCGGCGGATTCGCTGGACCGCATCGCCGGGAACCTGAGCCCACAAGACGCCCGCGCCCTGCTCGGCCAGGTCGAGGACTACGCCCGCCAGCATCCGGGCCTGTTCTTCGGTGGCAGCGTCGCCGCCGGGGTGGTGCTGGCGCGGTTTCTCAAGGCCACGGCGCGGGCCTCCGCCCCGAACCCGGCCCGCCCATCCGCAGCTCGCGAGGGAACGCAACCATGACTTCCGACGAAAACCCGGCCAAGCGGGAATTCTCCTTGGCGACCCTGTTTTCCGACTTGAGCCGCGAATTCTCGACCCTGGCGCGCCAGGAAACCCAACTGGTCAAGGCCGAAATCGCGGCCAAGCTGGCCGACGCCAAGGCGGGCGCGGGCGGGATCGCCATCGGCGGCGGCTTGCTGCTGGTCGGCATCCTGATCCTGGCCCTGGCCTGGGTGGCGGGCGTGAACCAAATGCTGGGCGCGACCGCGCTGGATTATCCCTGGCTGTCGCCCTTGCTGGTCGGCCTCGCGCTGACGGCGGCGGGAACCGGCCTCCTGCTGTGGGGCCGCCATAACCTGAAACTGGGCGACCTCGCGCCTCGCCGCAGCGGCGAATCCCTGCGGCGCGATTCCGAGCTGCTGAAGGAACAGTTCAAATAGGGAGGACCGCCCATGGCGACTTTGATCGGCACGGAACGCCCGGTGATCGACACCTTGAACCATCTGCTGGAACTGGAGTTCGGCGCGGCGGCGGCCTACGAGGCGGCCATCCAGCGGTTGGACGATCCCGTCGCCCGCGACCAGCTCGGCCAGTTCATGAACGATCATCTGCGCCATATCCAGGAACTCGGCCACCTCCTGCGCGATAGGGGTCGGCGGCCGCCCGACGAGGCCGATTTCAAGGCGGTGCTGACCCAGGGCAAGGTCATCATCGGTGGCTTGGTCGGCGATATCGGCATCCTCTCGGCCATGCGCTCCAACGAGGACGGCCCCCATCAAGCCTATGAACAAGCCCTGGAGCGCGACGACCTCGCCCCCCGCCTGCAAAATACCCTGACCGGCAACCTGGCCGACGAGCGCAGGCACCGCGCCTGGCTGGAAGACCGCCTGTCGAACCTGTGAGCGCGACCACGTCCGCGATGAATACGTAAAAGCGGGAATCATGCTCAGGGTCGGACGGGCCGAATATGAGTTGAACCCTTATTTGTTCGCCAAAGGTAAATGGAAGGCGATACGGGAACGACGCCAGGAATTCCGCGCGAAAATCACCTACGGCCCCAAAGGCAGGACCATAGAAACCGAAGTGAGCGGCGAAACCATCCAAGCCGGGGCACAGGATCGAACCCCTCCCACCGATCCGTAACGCGCCGCCGACCGTCCGGGCCTACGTGCCCCACCTCTACCCACCCTCGACAAGGAACGTCCATGGGCCGCTTGAACCGCTTCACCGCCTGGGTGCCAACACAGCGCACCCATCCCTCCGTTGCCCGCGCCCCGGAGCGCCGCCGCGCCCCCCGCCTGGACGATCCAGGCGGCGGGCCGGGACCGATCCGCTTCGAGGTGTTCGGCCCGGCCCGCTTGCGCCAGCTCGCCACCGGACTCGCCCGCGCCCAGAAAACCGGCCCCGCCGCCCCCCGCCGCGAACTCCTGCCCAGGGTGCGGGAAAACGCCCGCCTGCTCCGCACCGCCTACCGCGCCGTGGTGGCGGCGGTCGGGGAAGGCCGGGCCATCACCCAGGCGGCGGAATGGCTGCTGGACAACATCCACACCATCGAGGCCCAGATCGGCGGGATCGAATCCGACCTCCCGGACGGCTATTACCGGGGCTTGCCCCGGCTGGCGGCGGGGCCGCTGGCGGGCTATCCCAGGGTCTACGGCCTCGCCTGGGCCTGGATCGCCCACACCGACAGCCGGTTTTCGGCGCAATCGCTGGCCGGGTTCGTGCGGGCCTACCAGACGGTCGAGCCGCTGCGGCTGGGCGAACTGTGGGCGGTGCCGATCACGCTGCGGGTGGTGCTGGTCGAGAACCTCCGGCGGCTGGCGGTGCGGGTCTTGCGCGGTTTGAAGGCCGACCCGGCCCCGTCCGCGCGGTGGCAACGCGCCGCCGAGAACGCCGACAACCTGACCGCCCGCCACATCATCACCAGCATGAAGGCGATAGCGGCTTTCGAGTGGCCACGCTTCGTGGAGGATGTGAGCGTGGTGGACGAATGCCTACGCGCCCACGCCGGCTATGCGGAGATGGATTTCGCCACCCGCGACCGCTACCGCCACGCCATCGAGAACCTGGCCCGCAATTCGCCCCATACCGAATTGGAAATCGCCTGCCGGGTGGGCGAACGGGTGGAACGGGCCGCCGATCCCCGCGCCCAGGAACCCGGCTATTACCTGATCGGGCCGGGGCGTTATGGCTTCGAGCGGGAGGTCGGCTTCCGGCCCTCGCCGAAGCAGCGCTTCCTGCGGGCCTATGTGGCCCAGGCGTGGCCGATTTATCTCGGCAGCGCCACGGTGCTGGCCCTGGCGGCGTTGGTGCCGTTTTGGAGCGCGGCCCACGCGGCGGCGCTGGCGGGTGTTTTTGCCCTGTTCCCGGCCATGGATATCGCCATGGGCCTGCTGAACCGTTTCATCCTGCTGGGATTGCCGCCCGCCCATCTGCCCCGGCTGGAATTCGAGCGCGGCGTGCCGGAGGACCGCGCCACCTGCGTGGCGGTGCCCACGCTGTTTTTGAATACCCAGGGGGTGCGCGAACAGATCGCGCAATTGGAAATCCATTACCTCGCCAATCCCGGCGGCGCGGTCTATTTCGCCCTGCTGTCCGACTGGGCCGACGCCGACCGCGAGACCCTGCCGGAGGACGGTCCCTTGTTGCGGCTCGCCCTGGACGGCGTGGCGGCGCTGAACGCCAAATATGGGGCGCGGCGTTTCTTCGTGTTCCACCGCAGGCGGCTGTGGAACCCCGCCGAAGGCCGCTGGATGGGCTGGGAACGCAAACGCGGCAAGCTGCACGAATTCAACCGGCTATTGCGCGGGGCGGCCGATACCTCGTTCCTGGACCCGGACGGGGCACCGCCGGGCGTGCGCTACGTGCTGACCCTGGACGCCGATACCCAACTGCCCATGGGCGTGGTGGCGGCTTTGGTCGGGGTCGCGGCGCATCCTTTGAACCGGCCCGTGTTCGATCCGGTGGCGCGGCGGGTGGTCGAGGGCTATGCCATCTTCCAGCCCAGGGTCACGCCGGCCCTGCCGGGGCGGCGGGAACGCTCGCTGTTCCACCGGGTGTTCGCCGGGGCCAGCGGCCTGGACGCCTATTCCAGCTCGGCCTCCGAGCTTTACCAGGATTTGTTCGGGTCGGGCACCTACAGCGGCAAGGGCTTGTACGAAATCGATAGCTTCGAGGCGGCCCTGGCCGGGCGGGTGCCGGACAACACCCTGCTCAGCCACGACCTGTTCGAGAGCGTGTTCGCCCGCTGCGCCCTGGTCGGCGATATCTCTTTGTTCGAGGAGTACCCCTCCCACGTCGGCGTCGCCGCCCTGCGGGAACACCGCTGGGCGCGGGGGGATTGGCAGTTGCTGCCCTGGATATGCGGGAGCCGTCGCCATGGGGTGCCCCTGGCCGGGCGCTGGAAGATGCTGGACAACCTGCGCCGCTCGCTGTCCGCACCGGGGGCGTTCGCGACCTTGGTCGCGGCCTGGGCGGTGCCGGGGATGCCGGTGGCATGGGCGCTGGGCTTGGTGCTGGCGGCCCTGGGCCTGCCCGCGCTGCTGGCGGTGGTGGACGGGTTCGGCCCGCCGCCGCCCGATGTGCCGCTGGTCATCCATCTCCGCGCCAAGGCCGGGGCGGTGTGGCTGGAAACCGCCCGCGGCTTTTTCGGCCTGGTCCTCCTGGCGCAGCGGGCCGGGCTGATGCTGGACGCCGTGGGCCGCAGCCTGTGGCGGCTCTATGTCAGCCGCCGCCATTTGCTGCGCTGGGTCACGGCCTTGGAGGCCAAGATGGCGGCGGGCCGGGGGCCGAAGGAGTGCCTCCTGCCGATGGCCTTGTCGTCGGCGACGGTCGGCGGGATCGCGGCCCTGGTCTGGTGGTCCGACCCGGCCCGGCTCGGCCTGGCCGCGCCGTTCCTGCTGCTGTGGTGGCTGGCCCCCCTCGTGGCCCATGGCCTGGGCCGCCCGCCCCGGCCCGACCGGGCCGAACTCCCCGACCCCCAGGCCATCGCCCGGCTACGGCGGGTGGCGCGGCGGACCTGGCGTTTCTTCACCACCTTCGTCACCGCCGCCGGAAACCACTTGCCGCCGGACAATTTCCAGGAAATCCCGGAGCCGGTGGTGGCCCAGCGCGGCTCGCCGACCAATTTCGGGCTGTACCTGCTGTCGGTGGCGGCGGCGCGGGATTTCGGCTGGTTGGGTTTGGCCGACGCCCTGGACCGGCTGGAGGCCAGCCTGGATACATTGGACCGGCTGCCGCGCCTCAACGGCCATTTCTACAACTGGTACGACACCCGCGCCTTGGACGTCCTGGAACCGCGCTTCGTCTCGACCGTGGATAGCGGCAACCTGGCCGGGCACCTCCTGACCCTGGCCGCGCTGTGCCGGGAATGGGCGGCGCGGCCCTTGGATTTGCCCACGGCGCTGAAGGGGCTGGCCGATACCCGGCACCTGCTGGATTCCGCCCTGGACCTGGTTCCCGCATCCGCCCCGCTGGCGGAACTCCGCCGGAAATGCGCCGAGTTCGGGGCCTTGCTGGAACGGCCCCCGACCGTGGCCGAGGATTGGCACCGCTTATGGGGCCAGCTTCCGGCCCGCGCCGAGGGCTTGCTGGAATCGGCCCAAGCCCTGGCCGACGGCCAGGGCGGCGTGGAGGCCCGCGAAGTCCTGGCCTGGGCCGAAGCCTTGCGGGAGGACGTCCGTTCCCATCTGCGCGATATCGACGGGTTCCTGCCCTGGCTCGGGTGGGCCGGCCATCCCGACGCGGGGCCGCTGGAACACCTCGCCTTGGCGACGCCCCTGGGCGAACTGGCCCCGGCCTACGCCCTGGCCTTGGCCGGGTTGCGCGGGCCGTGGGCGGTCGCGGCCTTGCTGCGCCGGGCCGGGGAGCGGGCGGCGGAACTGGCGCGGCGGTTGGAGCGACTCGCCGTCCGGCTGGAAGCCCTGTTCCAGGGGATGGATTTCCGTTGCCTCTACGATGGCGAGCGCAACCTGTTTTCCCTGGGCTACCAGGTCGCAGCGGGCCGGCTCGACCCCAGCTATTACGACCTGCTGGCCTCGGAAGCCCGGCTCGCCAGTTTCATCGCCATCGCCAAGCACGAGGTGCCCGCCGCGCATTGGCTGCGCCTGGGCCGCCGCATGGTCCATACCCGCCGCGGCGGGGTGTTGCTGTCCTGGTCGGGTTCGATGTTCGAATACCTGATGCCCGCCCTGGTCGGCTACGCGCCGCGCTATAGCCTGCTGGACCGCACCTGCCGCCGGGCGGTGGCGCGGCAGATCGACCATGGCCGGCAACTCGGGATTCCCTGGGGCGTTTCGGAATCGGCCTGCAATGGCCGCGACGCGCAGGGCACCTACCAATATTCGGCCTTCGGCGTGCCGGATTTGGGGATGAAGCGGGGATTGGGGCGGGATTGGGTGGTCGCGCCCTACGCCACGGCCCTGGCCGCGATGTATTACCCCAAGGCCGCCGCCCTCAACTACGACCGCCTGGCCGATCTGGGGGCCGAGGGCCGCTACGGGTTCTACGAAGCCCTGGATTTCACCCCGTCCCGCCTCGGCGCGGGCCAGCGCTTCGCGCCGGTGCGTTGTTACATGGCCCACCACCAGGGCATGACCCTGGTCGCGCTCGCCAACGCCGTCCATGACGGGACGATGCGCCATCGTTTCCATTCGGTGCCCAGGGTCCGCGCCGCCGCCCTGTTGCTGGCCGAGCGCTGCCCGGACGGGGCCGAGACCCGCAATCCCTTGCCGGCCGAGGCGGTGGTCTCGGCCCAGGCGGTGATCCGGGTTGGGGGAGGTTCCGGCTAGGAGCACCATCAGCGGAACTCATCCGCGCATCCAAGGTCCAACCGCGCATCAGGTTCCTCAAGGAGGCACCCTTCCCAGATTGCCAGGGAATGGACTCCCAACGACCGGAAGCCGATAGGATCCCCTCTCTCTCCCCTATCGGCTTTTTTGTCGCCCGCGTTCAGCCCGCCCGCAGCCGCTCCCACACCGCCCGGATGATCTCCAGCGACGCATCCTCCGGGTTCAGCGCCCCGCACGCCGCCATCAAGCCCCGGTTGCCCCGCCACAGCGCGAACCGCTTGCGGATGTCCGCCCCCAGTCCGTAGCGGTTCAATTCTTCCAGTCCGGTTTCCGGCAGGTGGGCGATGATCCTGGCCTCCCGCTCCGACAGGTGGTCCAGCGTCCGCGCCACGGCATCGTGCAGGGTCAAGGGGCAATCCGGTTCTGATTTCGGGTCGAACGGGGCGTGGGGGGTGTTCATCGATCTATCGGGGGCGGAAGGCCACGGGAACGGGCCGGGAAAGGGATGATGGTCCGGTCTGGGCGGCGGCGGCAAGCCCAGACCCGCCTGCCGGGGCGCGACCGGAATCCGGTGCCGCAACGGTCCCGGTCCCACCGGCGGTCATCGGCCTATTTGATAGATAAAAGCGATTATAAAAATAAAAACAAACGATTTTATTTATAAACCCGGCTTCTCCACACTGTGCCCCAAGCCGCACCGTCGGCTCCTACCCCGCCACCATAGGAGAGCCCCCATGAACCTCCGCGCCTACATCGCCCTCGCCGCCCTGGCCGTCGCCCAAGCCGCCTCCGCCCAGGGCGGAACCCTCCCTGGAACCCAGGACACCGGTCCGGCCCCGGCCAGTGCCGCCTCCGCCCCGGCCATCCCCGGCATGGCCCAGCCGGTTCCGGCCCGCGCAGCGCCCAAGGCCGAAATCCTCTATGTGGACCAGGCCAGCGGCCCGGCCATCTACAGCTATCCCACCCGTGGCGACGACCGCCATTGAGCGCCGGGGAGGCGACAGACTGCTCCCCCGCCATGCTTGGCAATAAGTGGTTCGCCGTATTGGCCCGGCGCGGCGGCGCGGGGAAGATGGAAGGGTCGCGCCACATTCCTACCCTTTGGCCGAGGTACGGGAATGCGCGCAGGAGGCGGAAGCGGCCCAAGGATGGAAAGGCCGGCCCGGGCAACCGGGACCGGCCTTTTGCTTATTCCGGGGCGCGCCGGTCTTGAACCCCCAACACGGTGGATATTGCCATGGCAAACCCAAGCCCGCAGCCGGCCACGCGGTCGGAACCCTTCCCCGGCCCGCGATTGTCCCTGGACGATCCCGGCCCCTCGTTCGAGGCCGAATTGATGCGGCGCATTTCCGAATGCGCCTACCTGAAGGCCGAGCAAAGGGGCTTCGAGCCGGGCCACGAGATGGACGACTGGTTGGCCGCCGAGGCCGAGGTCCGGGCGGCGCTCGCCAGCGAAGGGAACTGATTCCGGCCCGGCCACCGGCCTAGGTAATTCTCCCGATAGGCGGCGGGGAACGCCTTGGGGCATCATGCGCCCGTCCCCGCAAGGAGGCGCAATGGATGCGCGCGCCGGGCACAGGGAAGGCCAAAGGATGCGTCTAGGCCGGCTTGGGCAACCCAGCCGGCCTTTTTGCGTCCGCTTCCCGGCGCGGGGATGGCCTACACTAGGACCGAAGGGGCCGCCATCGCGGGCCCATCCCGCCCATCCCGCCGCCATGTTCAAACTGTTCTTCAATTGGCCCGCCTGGGCCATCGCCGTGATCTACCTGCACCGGTCGAGGCCGGTGTTCCTGCCCGGCAACCGCCGGGTCGAAGTGCGCGACGCCCAGGGCCGCCGGACCGGCGTATGGGACCACGCCGGGCGCAAGGGCTGGCTCAGGGTGGCCTGAGCTTGGATCGCGCGCCTATGGGGATTTTAAGGCGCTCTTAAGGAAGGCCCGGCTAACCTAACGCCTCATCGTTCATTGATATCCCCTAGGCCTCTGTGTCGGGCCGGTTCCCCTCCCCCGGGAACCGGCCCTTTTTTTGCCGGTGTCGCCCCTCAGCCGTCCTTGGCCCGCTGTCCTGGGCCGAACACCTGCCGCCGCAGGCCGGGACTCACCCCCAGGGCGATGCCCGCCACCAGGGCCATCAAGGCCAGATCGCGGGCCTTGATGCGGTTCTCGCCGATCAACTCGGCGGCGGCGGCCCCCAGCAGGCCGGCCGGATGGGCGCCGTGTCCATGGAGTTCATGGGCGGGGCGCGCAACCGGGGCGGGCGGCCCGGCCTGGGCCGTTCCCCGGACGATGTGGACCGCCCACCACAAGGCCAGCGCCGCCGCCAGGATGACCAGTCCCCCCACCACCCCACCGGCCAGCCAAGGCGGCCAGTGCGCCCGCAGCGAGCCATAGCCCCCAGCGATGATCGCCGCCAGCCCTTCCAGCGCCGCCAGCAGGGCGAACAAGGCCAGCCCCGCGCCCAGCAGGGAGCGCGACAGGCCGTGCCGCAGCCGGTCCTTCCCGGCGCTCAACCATTCCGCGAGCGTGGTTTGCGACATGGCGCCCGTCAACGGCGGTTGCCGAGCAGGCTACCGAGGACGAAACCGGCCCCCAGCGCGAAAAACACGCTGCTGATGGGCCGGGCTTCGATGTAATGCTCCAGGTTCTCATGGACGGCGCGGACCCGATGGCGGGCCTGGCCGTAGACCGCCCGGCCCTGTTCCGCGCCCAAGTCCTTGACGGCGGTCATCAGATGGCCGAGGTCGGCCTTCAGGGCGGACACCTCTTGCTGTAGTTCCGTGGTCATTTGCTCGGTGGCCGTGGGCATGGGGATTCTCCTGAATTGATATGATATGACATGAAATTAAATGGAATGTCATGGGATGGAATAGAATAGGATGGAATGCAACGACATCGCATCGCATGGAATGACATGGAAACCCGGCGTCCACTGATTCCCTCTCCGGCCCGCCGCCGGGCGCTGCCGTGGCGGCATGGGAAGGATCGTCCGGGATCGGGTGGGGCGGGAGCTTGGCACTCCCGCCGATGGAACCCGCGGCTCAGTGGTAGGAACGGCCACCCACCAAGGTGCCGAGGGCGAAGCCGGTGCCGAACGCCATCAGCACGCTGCTGATGGGCCGGGACTCGATGTAATGGCCCACCTGCTCCTGGGTCTGGACCGCCTGGCCCCGCACCGCCTCGCCCGCGTCCTGGGCGCGGGCGTAGAGTTGTTTGCCCTGTTCCACGCCCAAATCCTTGAGCGTGTTTATCAGGGTGCCGAGGTCGCCCTTGATGCTGGCGATATCCTGGCGCAATTGGCCCACGTCCGTGCCCACGTTTTGCATTTCAGCCATGACCGTTTCTCCTTGGTTGAAGGCCCGGCGGAGGGCCGGACCGGGTCCATGGCGGCGGGGAAGACGACCCGCCCGCGCCGCACCGCGGTGCCCTGGGGCACCGACGAGGTTTCGACCCTGCCGCCGCCGCCAAAGTTGCCGGGGTCGGCACCGATGTGTCGGGCGGTCCGGGGGAATCAGGAACCTTGCGTATGGGCGGGAGTCGGCTTAGGAAAGCGTCGGCCCCGGACCGCCTCCCATGTATCCGGCCCTCGAACTCATCATCGGGCTTTTGATCGCCGTGACGGCCCTGGCCGTCGTGGCGCGGCGGGTGCCGTTGCCGTTCCCGGTGCTGTTGGTCCTGTGCGGGATCGCGCTGGGGTCCGTGCCGGGGGGGCCGCGGGTCGAACTCGATCCCAGCCTGGTGTTCCTGTGCTTCCTGCCGCCCTTGCTGTACCAGGCGGCGGCGTTCACCTCCTGGCCCGAATTCCGCGCCAACCTGCGACCCATCGGCTTGCTGGCCCTGGGCTTGGCGGCGGGCTGGACGGCGGCGGCGCTACGAGGAGCGCCTGCGCCAGCTGGAGGATACCGCGATCAACCCGGACGGCACCGCCGCCGAGACCCCCCGCGCCCAATACGAGCACGCCAAACGCGCCGTCCTCGGCGCGGAACACAGCGTCCTGTTGGAACTGCGCGAGCAGGGCCATTTGTCGGAAGAGTCCGTGCGCCGCATCCTGCGGGAAATCGACCTTGAGGAATCGCGCCTGGGCAAAGGCAAACCCGAGGGTCCGGGCGGCCCGGCATAGGGTATATGTGCGGGTATGGTGATACCCAAACTACCCGATGGGCGTTGACTTATAGGGGAACGGAAAGCTGGCTCCCGCAAACCTCGGCCATTTTACCCACCGTCACGGTGATCTTATTGGCGCAAAGATGGGCTTGTTCGGGGTCGTTGAAAAAGCCGATGACGACCCCGGCGGTCTGGTGGAAATAGCCGGTCGAAGAGCGGATTAATTCGGTGATCAAGACGTTCATAATGGCTTCCTAGCGATCGGGAAAAGGGCGCTCAATCATCCTGTTTGAGTGGCCGTTACGCCCTGGCGGCAATATGGTGCGGACGGACGGGTACCATTTGCGACCGTTTTAATCGGTTATTTATCCAGGCTCTGTGCGGCGGCGTACCCATCACCGCGCCGCTAGGGTATACGCGGCTCCGGCAATACCTATCCGGCGTTTTCCCGGCATAAGGCCCGTTCCGACGGGTCGGCCAGCCAAAACGGCATGTCGCAAAACCGGCTTGTGTGCGCCACCGCACCGACCCGCCCCGTCCACGCCACTAGGCTGTACCCTCCCCCAGCCCTGCGGAGCGGCCACCCGATTTCCCGCGCCACCCGGAACCCCATCCTGACCCCAGGCACCTGACGGACCCGGCGGCGGGCCGGGTCCGGTGTGGGGGTTCTTGCCGATCCTGGTGGCGCTGGGCGTGATATGAACAAAGCTTGACGCGCTCCCGCGGGAGCCGGAACCCAGCCCAAGGAGCGGCGATGGCGAAACCCAAGGAACGGCGGCGCACCGCCAGGAGCCACGATCCGGGCGGCGACGACCGGCCCATCCGCCGCGAACTGTTCGGCGAGGACCGGCTGCGCCAGCACGCCCTGACCCTGGCCCAAACCCAACACACCGCCCCGGCGGGACCGCGCCCCGCCCTGCTGGCCGGCCGGACGCGGGAGAACCAAACCGTGCTGCTGGCGGCCTACCAGTCCATCGTCCGCCGGGTGGACCAGCACCGGGCCATCACCCCGGCGGCAGAATGGCTGCTGGACAACTTCCATGTGATCGAGGAACAAGTCAAGGACGTGGCCGAAGCCCTGCCGGGCCACCGGGTCCGCGAATTGCCGGCCCTGGCCGGGGGCGTGTTCCTGGCGGGCTATCCCAGGGCCTACGGCATCGCCTGGGCGCTGGTGGCCCATACCGACAGCCGGTTCGCGCCCGACACCCTGGGGCTGTTCATCCGCGCCTACCAGGAAGTCCAGCCGCTCACCCTGGACGAACTCTGGGCCTTGCCCGCCCTCCTCCGCGTGCTGTTGCTGGAGAACCTCCGCCGCTTCGCCGTGCTGGTGATGCGCTCGCAAACGGGGCGCGGGCTGGCCGATGAATTCGTCGATCAAGTCGAACGCGCCGCGCTGCAACCCGACCCGTCCGCCGCGCCGCCCGGCGTCCTGCCGCCGCCGCCCCTGCGCCAGGCCTTCGCGGTCCAGATCGCCCAGCGCCTGCACGATCCCCACCCGGACACCCCGGTGTCGTTGGATTTCCTCGACCGCTGGCTGGCGGAGGAAGGCACGGACCTGGATGAGGTGGTGCGGCGCGAACACGCCGACCAGGTCGCCGCCAATTGGACGGTGCGCAATATCATCACCAGCCTGCGGGCGGTCGCGGCCTTCGATTGGCCGCCCTTCGTCGAGGCGCTGAGCCTGGTGGAAGCCTGCCTGCGCGGCCATCCGGGCTACGGGGCGATGGATTTCCTCACCCGCGACCGCTACCGCCGCGCTATCGGCCAGATCGCCCGGCGCTCGCCGTATTCGGAGCTGGACATCGCCCGCGAGGTGGTGGCCCACGCCGGGCGGGCGGCGGACGACCCCCGCCGCGGCGACCCCGGCTATTACCTGATCGGCGCGGGCCGGGCCGGTTTCGAGCGCGGCATGGGCTTCCGGCCCGGCCTCAAGCAAAGGCTGTTACGGGCCTATGTCGCCCATGCGCTCGCGGCCTACCTGGGCAGCCTGGGCGCGGTGGCGCTGTTGGCCTTGGCCGGCGTGCTATGGGCGGGAATGGAAGCCGGGCTGGGTGGGGCCGGACTGGCCTGGATTGGATTGCTGGCCCTGTTCCCCGCCACCGATATCGCGGCCACCCTGGTCAACCGGCTGGCGCTGGCCCTGTTGCCCGCGCGTCATCTGCCACGGCTGGAACTCAAGCAAGGCATCCCGGCGGAACTGCGGACCTTCGTGGTGGTGCCGACGGTCCTCGACAGTTCCGCCGGGATACGCGGGCGGATCGGCCAGTTGGAAGTGCGCTATCTCGCCAATCCCGAGGGCGAGGTGTATTACGCCCTGCTGTCCGACTGGGCCGGGGCCGAGCGGGAAAGCCTGCCCGGCGACGCGGCGCTGTTGCGGGCGGCGCGGGAGGGCGTGGCGGCGCTCAACGCCAAGCATGGCGGCGGGCGCTTCTTCCTGTTCCACCGGCGGCGGGCCTGGGACGCCGCCGCTGGGTGCTGGACCGGCTGGGAAGGCCGCCGCGGCCAGTTGCGCGAATTCAACCGGCTATTGCGCGGGGCCACCGACACCCGCTTCCTGCCCCCGGCCGCCGACGCGCCCGCCCCGCCGCAAAACGTGCGCTATGTCGTCCATCTGGAGGCCGATACCCGGCTGCCGATGGATTCGGTGTCCTGGCTGGTCGGTACCGCCGCCCATCCGCTCAACCGGCCCGCGCTCGATCCCGCCACCCGCCGCGTGGTCGAGGGCTACGCCCTGCTGCAACCACGGCTGACGCCGACCCTGCCCTTGCGGCGGGAGCGCTCCCTTTATCAACGGATCGTTTCTTGCCGCTGCGGCATCGAGGACTATTCCAGCGCGCTCTCGGAGGTCTACCAAGATTGGTTCGGCTTCGGCACCCCGTTGGGCAAGGGCTTGTACGAGATCGACGCCTACGAGGCGGCCCTGGCCGGGCGCTGGCCGGAACCGGACGCGCCCGGCCAGGATGTGTTGGAAAGCGTGTACGCCCGTTGCGCCCTGGTGGCCGATGTCGAGTTCTTCGAGGCGGCGCAGGCCCACGCCGGGGATGGCCGGGGCTGGCGGCGCGGGGATGGGCGGCTGTGGCGCTGGGTGTTCGGGGCCGGGGGCCGGGATTTGCCCTGGAGCGGGCGCTGGCGGCTGCTGGACCGGCTGAGGCGGTCCCTGTCCATGCCGATGGCGTTCCTGGTCCTGGTGGCGGCCTGGGCAGTGCCTGGCGCACCGATGGCGGCCCTGGTCGGCTTGGTGGCGCTGGCCTTGGCCGGGCCGGCCCTGTTGGCATTCCTGGCGGCCCTGGTCCCGCCCCGGCGCGGGTTCGTCCTGGCCGACCATCTGCGGGAGGCCGGGGAAACCCTGGGGTCGGGTTTGGGGGCGGCGCTGTTGGATGGGGGCTTGCTGGCGCAGCGGGCCGGATTGCTGTTCGACACGGCCTTGCCGGCATCGTCCGATGGCCGCGGTTTCCGGCTAAACCCCACTCCCTTGGGGCCATCGGCCCGGTGGGCGGTGGTCGCCGCCGTCCTGGTGCTGTGGTTCAATCCGGGCCGGATCGGCGTGGCCGCGCCGTTCCTGCTGCTATGGGGGCTGGCCCCGCTGTGGATGCGGGCCTTGGCCGCACCGTTCCCGGCCCAGCCGCCGGACGCCCCGCAGCCGGACGATATGGCCCGTTTCCGCTGGATCGGGCGGCGCACCTGGCGCTTCTTCACCGCTTTCGTGGACGCCGGGGACCACCATTTGCCGCCGGATAATTTCCAGGAAGACCCCAAGCCGGTGGTGGCGCACCGCAGTTCGCCGACCAATTTCGGGCTGTACCTGTTGTCGGTGCTGGCAGCGCGGGATTTCGGCTGGCTGGGGCTGGGGGACGCCCTGGACCGGCTCGAAGCCACCTTCCACACCTTCGACGCCCTGCCGCGTTGGCGCGGCCATTTCTTCAACTGGTACGACACCTCCGACCTCCGGCCCTTGGAGCCGCGCTACCTCTCGACCGTGGACAGCGGCAACCTAGCCGGGCATTTGCTGGTGTTGGCGCAAAGCTGCCGGGAACAGGCCCGCCAACCCTTGGCCGTCAGCGCCGCCCTGCGGGGCATGGCCGATACCCACGCCTTGCTGTGCGCGGCGCTGGCCGGGGCCGGCGCGGTGCCGGAAGCCCTATGCGCCCAGGCCGCGCTGATCGGCCAAGGGCTGGCCGACGCGCCCGCCGATCCCGGCGGCTGGGAGCCGCTGTGGGCGCGTTCGCTGGCCTGCGCCGATGAATTATGCGCCCTGGCCCAGGGCTACGCCGGGGCGGTGCCCGACGATCCCGCCAGGGCGGAGGTTGCGGCTTGGGCCGGGCTGCTGCGCGACGATTTGCGCTCCCACGCCCGCGATTGGACAGCCCTGGACCCGGCCCGCGCCGGCCACGTCCCCTTGGGCGAGGCCGGTGAAGCGGGCGCGGCCCTGGCCGCACGCCTGGACGCCCTGGCCGACCGCGCCGAACGCCTGTTCCGGGAGATGGATTTCGGTTTCCTGTACGACCCGGCCCGGCATCTGTTCAGCCTGGGCTATCTGGTGAACGAGGGGCGGCTGGACGGCACCTATTACGACCTCCTGGCCTCGGAAGCGCGGCTGGCCAGCCAGATTGCCATCGCCAAGCGCGAAGCGCCCAGCACCCATTGGGCGCGGCTGGGCCGCCGCATGACCCGGGTGGCGGCGGGCCATGTGCTGTTGTCCTGGTCGGGCTCGATGTTCGAGTACCTGATGCCTTCCCTGGTCGGCTTCACTCCGCGCCATAGCCTGTTGGACGAGACCTGCCGCCGGGTGGTCGCCCGCCAGATCGAATACGGACGCCAGCGCGGCATCCCCTGGGGCATTTCGGAATCGGCCTTCGCCGCCCGCGACGCCGGGATGACCTATCAATATTCGGCCTTCGGCGTGCCCGGCCTGGGCATGAAACGCGGCTTGGCGCGGGATTGGGTGGTCGCGCCCTACGCCACGGCCCTGGCGGCGCTTTACCGGCCCCAGGCCGCCGCCGAAAACTACGCCCGCTTGGAAGCCCTGGGCGGGCTGGGCCGCTATGGCTTCTACGAAGCCCTGGATTTCACCCCGGAGCGGCTGGCGGAACGGCAAGGGGTGGCGGTGGTGCGCTGCTATATGGCCCACCACCAGGGCATGGCCTTGGTCGCCCTGGCCGATGTGGTCCACGACGGGGCGATGCGCGGGCGCTTCCACCGGGTGCCCTTGATCCAGGCCACGGAATTGCTGTTGCACGAGCGCGGCCCGCGGGGACTCGATACCCACAGCCCGCGCTCGGCCCTGGACCAGGCCGAGGCGGCCCAGGTCGCCCAGCCGCCGGTACGCCAGCGACCTTCCCCGACATCCGCCCTGCCCTCGTCCCATCTGCTCTCGAATGGCCGTTACGCGGTGATGCTGACGGCGGCGGGCTCGGGCTATAGCGCCTGGAACGAACTGGCGGTGACACGCTGGCGCGAAGACCCGGTGCGCGACGATTGGGGCGCGTTCTTCTATCTGCGGAACCGGGCCACGGGCCGGGTCTGGTCGGCGGGCTACCAGCCCACGGCGGCGGTCCCCGACCATTACGCGGTGGATTTCCTGGAGGACCGGGCGCGGATCGCCCGCGCCGACGGCGACATCGCCACCACCCTGGAAATCGTGGTGTCCCCCGAGGACGACGCCGAGATCCGCCGCCTCAGCCTCGCCAACCACGGCCCGGCGCCGGTCGAGATCGAACTGACTTCCTACGCCGAGATCGTGCTGGCCCCGCCCGCCGCCGATGCCGCCCATCCGGTGTTTTCCAACCTGTTTGTGGACACCGGATATTTACCCCAGGCCGTGGCCTTGTGGGCGCGGCGGCGGCCGCGCGGAGCCGGGGAGCCGGAACGCTGGGCCGGGCAGGTCCTGGCCGGGGTGGCGGCGGACGCGGGCGTGGAGTACGAAACCGACCGGATGCGCTGCCTGGGCCGGGGCCGGGGCGTGCGTTCGCCCCTGGCCTTGCAGGATGGCGGACCCTTGGGCAATAGCGTCGGCCCGGTGCTGGACCCGGTGTTTTGCTTCCGGGTGCGGCTGCGGATCGAGCCGGGCGCGGTCGCCCATACGGTATTCACCACCTTCGTGGCCCAAAATCGCGATGATTTGCAGGAATTGGCGCTGAAATACCGCGACCCCGCCCTGTTCGACCGGGTATCGGCCCTGGCCTGGACCCAGGCCCAGGTGCAACTCCGCCATCTACGCATCGCCACCGACGAAGCCCAGCTCTTCCAAGCGCTGGCCAACCGGCTGTTGTACGCCGACGCCGCGCTGCGTCCCTCGGGCGCGGTGCTGGCCTTGAACACGCTGGGCCAGCGGGCTTTGTGGCGGCATGGGATTTCCGGCGACCGGCCCATGGTGTTGGCGCGGATCGGCGATGCCGGGCAGCGGGCCTTGGCCGAGCAATTGCTGCGGGCGCAGGAATATTGGCGGGCCAAGCGCTTGGCGGTTGATCTGGTGTTCCTGTGCGAGCAGGACGCTTCCTACGCCGAGGAACTGGGCGGTTTGCTGGAAAGCTTGGCGCGGGCGCAGCGGGCGCTGTCGGGGGCCGGGCCGGACCCTGTGCGCGGCGCGGTGGCGGTGGTGCGGGCGGATTGGCTGGACGAGGCCGACCGGCTGTTGCTGCGTTCCAGCGCCCGGGTGGTACTGGCGGGCTGGCGCGGCACCCTGGCCGAGCAATTGCTGCGGCGGGCGCGGGGACCGGCGGGCTACGCGCCCTTGCGGCGGCCCTGGACCGGCGCGGGACCGGCGGACCTCGACGCCTTGGCCGGGCCGGACCCGTCCACCTTGGAATTCTTCAACGGGCTGGGCGGTTTCACCGACGGCGGGCGGGACTACGTGGTGCGGCTCGGTCCCGGCCAGTCCACGCCCCTGCCTTGGACCAATGTGATTGCCAACCCGGATTTCGGCTTCCTGGTGACGGAATCCGGCGGCGGATATACCTGGAGCCTGAACAGCCGGGAAAACCCGCTCACGCCCTGGTCGAACGATCCGGTCGGCGATCCGCCCGGCGAGGCGTTCTATCTGCGCGACGAGGACAGCGGCGAACTGTGGTGCCCGACCGCCCTGCCGATCCGGGTCGAGGGTGGGCATTACCTGATCCGCCACGGCCAGGGCTATAGCCGGTTCGACCACGCCTCGCACGGCATCCACAGCGCGTTGACCCAATGCGTGGACCCGGCGGACCCGGTCAAGGTCTCGATCCTCCGCCTGCGCGACACTTCCGGGCGGCCCCGGCGGCTGAGCGTGGTGGCCTATGCCGAATGGGCGTTGGGGAATTCCCGCCCCGCCGCCGCGCCCTATGTCGTCACCGAATCCGACCCCGCGACCGGGGCGCTATTGGCTCGCAATCCCTGGAGCGCCGAATTCGGCGGGCGGGTGGCCTTCGCCGACCTGGGTGGCCGGCCAACCGCCTGGACCGCCAGCCGGGAGGAATTCCTGGGCCGCAATGGCGGGCTGGACGCCCCGGCGGGCTTGTTGGGGCGGCGGGCCGGTTTGCGGCGGCGCTGCGGGGCCGGGCTGGACCCCTGCGCGGCCCTGCAAACCGGGATCGAACTCGGCCCCGGCGGCACGGCGGAAGTGGTGTTCCTGCTGGGCCAGGGCGCGGACCGGGCCGGGGCGTTGGATTTGATCCGGCGGCACCGGGCCATCCCGGCGGCGGAGACCCTGGAACGCGCCCGGCGGGCCTGGGACGAACGGCTCGGCGCTTTGCAAATCCAGACCCCGGACCGGGGCTTGGACCTGCTGGTGAACCGCTGGCTGGTCTATCAGGCGCTGGGCTGCCGGGTCTGGGCACGGGCGGCGTTCTACCAGGCCGGGGGTGCCTATGGCTTCCGCGACCAACTCCAGGACGGCATGGCGCTCGCCGCCGCCGATCCCGCCGGGGTCCGCGCCCATTTGCTACGGGCGGCGGGGCGGCAATTCCCCGAGGGCGATGTGCAGCACTGGTGGCACCCACCCACGGGCCGGGGCGTGCGCACCCATTGCTCGGACGACCGGCTATGGCTGCCGGTGGCCGCAGTGCGCTATCTCGACGTGAGCGGCGACGCCGCCGTGCTGGATGAGGAAATCCCCTTCATCGACGGCCCGCCGCTGCCGCCCGAGCGGGAGGACGCCTATTTCGAGCCGACCCTTTCCGAGGTCCGGGCCAGCCTCTACGAACATTGCGCCAGGGCATTGGACGCCAGCCTCGCGCTGGGTCCGCACAGCCTGCCCTTGATCGGCGCGGGCGACTGGAACGACGGCATGAACCGGGTGGGCCAGGCGGGCCGGGGCGAAAGCGTGTGGTTGGCGTGGTTCCTGATTTCGGCCCTGGAAGCCTTCATTCCCCTGGCGGCGGCGCGGGACGATGCCGGGCGGGCGGACCGCTGGCGCGGCCACGCGGAGCGGCTCAAAGCTGCGGCCGAGGCTGCGGCCTGGGACGGGGCGTGGTACCGGCGGGCCTGGTTCGACGACGGCACGCCCTTGGGTTCCGCCGCCAACGCCGAATGCCGGATCGATTCCCTGCCGCAGAGCTGGGCCGCGCTATCCGGGGCCGCCGACCCGGAACGGGCGCGGCGGGCCCTGGATGCGGTGTGGGAGCGCTTGGTGCGCGGCGGCGACTCCCTGGTGCTGTTGTTCGATCCGCCGTTCCGGCGCGGCGCGGACCCGGACAGCCACGCCACACCCGATCCCGGCTATATCGCGGGTTATCCGCCCGGCACCCGCGAGAACGGCGGGCAATATACCCACGCGGCGGTGTGGTGCGCCCTGGCCGAAACCCGCCTGGACAACGGTTCCGGGGCGGTGGAATTGTTGCGGATGCTCAACCCGGTTTACCGGGGCGCGGACAAGGCGGGGCGGGAAGCCTACCGGGGCGAGCCCTATGTGTTGGCGGCGGATGTCCACGCCGGGCCGGAGCATGCGCGGCGGGCGGGCTGGACGTGGTATACCGGGGCGGCGGGCTGGTATTACCGCACCGCCGTGGAAGGTGTGTTGGGGCTGGAACTCAGGGCCGGGACGCTGTTCGTCGATCCCTGCCCGCCCACCGCCTGGCCGGGCTTCGCGGCCAGCCTGCGCCGGGGTTCGGCCCGCTACGGGATCGCGGTGGAGAATCCCCAGGGCGTCCGCCGGGGCGTCGCCGCGCTGGAACTCGATGGCGAAGCCTTGCCGCCCCAGGGCGGAATCCCGCTGGCGGACGACGGGCGGGAACACCGGGTCCGCGTGGTCATGGGCTAGCGCATGGTTTCATCCGGGGGGCTGCGCCCGTCGCGGCCCCGGACCTGCCGCACCGACGGCGGCGGCGGGTCCGGCCCCAAGGCTCCGACCTCCCGCCGGACGCTGTTGGAAAAGGAGATGCCGACATGCTCGAAATCCTCGCCATCGTGCTGATCGTCCTGTGGGTCCTGGGCTTGGTGTCCTCGTACACCCTGGGCGGATTCATCCATATCCTGCTGGTGATCGCGGTCATCATGGTCGCGGTGCGTATCATCCAGGGGCGCCGCCCGCTGTAGCCGCCTGTCGGACCTGAACCCGCATGGCCTTGGATGGTGCCGTCCTCATCACCGGACTTCCCAGGGAGGAAGCCGCCCGGAGCATCCAGAAGATGCGCGGCCCGGTAGGCGGCTTGCGTGGGGTTCTGCCGAACGCGGCGGCGGAGGATGGCGGTGGGCTTATAGCATGCGGTGAGCCTGCGAGCCGCATCCATCGCGAACCGCGTTTTCGACCACACGAAAAAGGCCGCTCACGCGGCCTTTCCCCTGTCGATCCCTCTTCCCGCCCGGACTAACTCCGGCCAGAACCCCGCGTCAAGGCTTCGCTCCACGGTCCAGGGGTTGTTTTCCGGGAAGCACTCCCGGCCCAGCCCCGTTTCGCGCACCGCGTCGGCCAGGTGTTCCAAATCCAGGGCGCCGAAGCGCCCCGCCCGCAGGAGCCGGGCTTGTTCGCTGGCCCAGGCCACGATATCGGTGTCGTAAAGCATCTGCGGCGTTGCTCGGCTCATATGCTGACCAGGGGATTCTAACTCTCCTGGACCCGCTGCGCCCACTTGTCCACAAGCGCCCTCGCGCGTGGTGTTCTGGGTGTTCTGGATGTTCATCCACCAGTGTTCAGTGTTCGGCGAAAATTTTCTAGCTTGAATCAAAGGCTTGCGCGATTTGCGGTGAGAAATTCAATCCCAAAAGTGAGAAATTCAATCTGGATCGGTGAGAAATTCAATCCGAACGGTGAGAAATTCAATCCCAAAAGTGAGAAATTCAATCCGAAGTCCACAGGGTTATCCACAGATAAAGTGAAAACTGGATATCAGGTTTATTTTCACCTTTCAAGGTATGATCAGTCTCTACCGTGTCCGGCAATCTCCAACCCGCAGGCTTCGTCATGAGTAAATCCAAAAACAACGCAAAACTATCTCCACCCGTTCCAGTGCATCCCACCGGAAGCCCCTGGGAAGCCACGCCGCACAATCCGGCTACCGTTCCCCTGGCAATGCCCGCCGTCATCGTCAACATCCAAGGTCCATATACGGAAAGGGATAGGAAGCTCTATGCCTTCTTAGTCCACGCGGTTTGGGATGAACTAGGCGTGAAACGCATCCATGAATTGCCTGTGGCCCGCATCAATAAAGTATTTGAGGAACACCACAGCGATACCAGCCAAGGCTGGATTTGGGAAAGCGCGAAACGCTTGGCCATGACCTCCGTTGAATGGGCACAAGTGGAAGGCGAGGACCGTCTGCACGGCATCGCGCATTTGTTTTCCTACGCCGCGACCCATGAGGCGGCCCGTGCCGATGGGGTTTTGAAATTCGAGTTCCCGGCTGGCCTGATACCCGTCTTGAAAGAACCCCGCCGCTTCGCCCGGTTGCGGATTCATTTCCTCATCGCCCTGTCCGGCAAATACGCGGTGACGCTCTACGAAATCCTGGAATCGGTGGCGAATTTGCGGAATCCGGTTTTGGAAATCGAACTGACGAAGCTCCGGCAATGGCTGAAGGTGCCGGAAGACAAGCTTGATCGATATGTGGATTTGAAGCGCTTCGTGCTGGAACCCGGTATCAGGCAAATCAACATGAACCCGGAAGGCGCGGGTTTCTCGGCGCAGATGGAAGCGCTCAAGAGCGGGAAAGCGGTCGAGCGCATCCGCTTCGTTATCCAGAAATTGGATACCCGCGTGGCCTTGGAAAAGCAGATCAAACCCCGCCTGGAACCGCCCGTGCCGCCGCCGGTGGAACCGATGTCCGCTTTTGGCATTTTGCTCAGCACGCGGACCTACGAGAAGGCCAAGCAGGCCGCGCCCGATTTCGATATCTACGGCCTGGAAGCGGAATGGCGGGATTGGATCAAGGGGAAGCCCCGGCCCAACGACCCGGACGCGGCCTTCGTGGGGTTCTGCCGGAAGCGGCAACGGAGGATGGAGGTGGGTTAGCGGGTAGAACAGGCCGAGACCCAATTTATCGTTTTACAATTATTCGAAATAATAGAATCGAACAGCAAGACCGCAGCAAAACCTGTTTTAGCTCTCATGGTCTCAACAAATTATATTTTAGTGGGTTTGCAACTCCGATCTGATCGTGCAAAAATTGCGGGTCAGAGGTCGCCTTATATGGAGTTTTTAAAAATGACGAAAAATTCCCCGCGAATTCCCATTCAGCTTTTCTTTGCTTTTGTCGTAATTTCGGTTATGGCAATGAAAAATTGATACTCAGTAAAATACAGTATACCATCAATATTAGAAATCTCATTAAACCCGCCCAGCGGGCGACCTTTTCCATATCCGGCTAGGCGGGAAAACCTATCAGAACTGCGTCGCCATCCTCCCCCGGACATCCATCCGCCCGTGCAGGACGCGGACGACCTCGATGCCGCCATCAATGGCCCGGTAGAAGATGAAATGCCTGCCGACCGGGTATTTCCGGTATCCGGGCCGGATATCACCGCAATCCTGCCCCTTGAGCGGATCGGCGGCTAAGGCGTGGAAACCCCGGTCCAACTCCGCCAGATAGCGGTTCCGCTGTTCCTTGCCCCAAGTGTCCTGGGTATAGCGGGCGATGGCTTTCAAATCCTCCTTGGCCTCGCGGGTCAGGACGAACCCACCCATCAATGGGTGCCTTCCTGGTCGAGTTCGGCAATCAACCCCTCCAGCGAATATTCCGCCCTGCCGCTGGCTTCCCCATCGGCCAAGGCCCGGCGCAACAGGGACAGCCGGGTTTCGTGTTCCTCCAACAGCCGCAGCCCGGCGCGGACGACCTCGCTGGCCGAACCATAGCGCCCGTCGCCGACCTGGCTGGCGATGAATTGCTCGAAGTGCGTGCCCAGGGTCACGCTGGTGTTTTTCTGCATGTGGGTGGCTCCCGTGGCTGTTAATACCAATATCGAATATATATTGGTACTCCGGTGCCGGCAAGCGGGACGCGGCCCCTCGTACATCGAGGCACGAAAAAGGCCGCTCACGCGGCCTTTTCCATGTCCATTCAAGGAATCCCGATCAGAACTGAGTCGCCGGTTTCCCGCCGTCGTTCACGCCCTTGCCGCCACGGGCGGGCTTGATCTCGGTCGCGCCGCCGCCGGGCTTCTGGTCGTTGTTCCAGCCCTCGGGAGCGCCGGGGGTGCGGCCTTCCATGATGTCGTCGATCTGGTGGCGGTCGATGGTCTCGTACAGCATCAGGGCTTCCGCCATCGCGTGCAGGGCGTCCATGTGTTCCCTGAGGATGCGCTCGGCCCGCTCGTAGTTGCGGTCGATCACCGAGCGGATTTCCTCGTCGATCAAATGCGCGGTTTCCTCGGACACCGATTTGTGCTTGGTCACCGAACGGCCCAGGAACACCTCGCCTTCCTCCTCGCTATAGGCCAGCGGCCCCAGGCGGTCGGACAGACCCCAGCGCGTGACCATGTTGCGGGCCAGGTTGGTGGCGCGCTCGATGTCGTTCTGCGCCCCGGTGGTGACGCGCTCGCGGCCCACGGTCAGTTCTTCGGCCACCCGGCCCCCGAACAGGCTGGAAATCTGGCTTTCCAGCTTCTGCTTGCTGGCGCTGTACACGTCGCGTTCCGGCAGGAACATGGTGATGCCCAGCGCCCGCCCGCGCGGGATGATGCTGACCTTATAGACCGGGTCGTGTTCCGGCACCATGCGGCCCACGATGGCGTGGCCGGCCTCGTGGTAGGCGGTCAGGAGCTTCTCTTCCTCGCTCATCACGGCGGTGCGGCGTTCCGCGCCCATCAGGATTTTGTCCTTGGCCTTCTCGAAGGATTCCATGTCCACCATCCGCTTGTTCTGGCGGGCGGAGAACAGCGCGGCCTCGTTCACCAGGTTGGCGAGGTCGGCCCCGGAGAAGCCTGGGGTGCCACGGGCCAGCCAATCGACCTCGACATTGTCGGACACCGGCACCTTCTTCATGTGGACCTTGAGGATTTGCTGGCGGCCCCGCACGTCGGGCAGGCCGACGGTGATCTGGCGGTCGAAGCGGCCAGGGCGGAGCAGGGCCTTGTCCAGCACGTCCGGGCGGTTGGTGGCGGCGATGATGATGATGCCCTCGTTGCCCGCGAAGCCGTCCATCTCGACCAGGAGTTGGTTGAGGGTCTGTTCGCGTTCGTCGTGGCCACCGCCCAGCCCCGCGCCGCGCTGGCGGCCCACGGCGTCGATTTCGTCGATGAAGATGATGCAGGGGGCGCGCTTCTTGGCTTCCTCGAACATGTCGCGCACGCGGGAAGCGCCCACGCCCACGAACATTTCCACGAAGTCGGAGCCGGAGATCGAGAAGAACGGTACCTTGGCCTCGCCGGCGATGGCGCGGGCCAGCAGGGTCTTACCCGTGCCGGGCGGGCCGACCATCAAGGCGCCTTTGGGGATTTGGCCGCCGAGCTTCTGGAACTTCGAGGGGTCTTTGAGGAAATCGACCATCTCGGTCACGTCTTCCTTGGCCTCGTCGCAGCCCGCGACATCGCCGAAGGTGACCTTGATCTTGTCTTCCTCGATCAAACGGGCCTTGCTCTTGCCGAAGCCCATGGCCCCGCCGCCCGCGCCGCCCTGCATCCTGCGCATGAAGTAGACCCACACGCCGATCATCAGCAGCATCGGGAAGGCCGAGATGAACAGCTGCATCAGGAAGGAGGGATGTTCCGGGGCGTTGACCTTGATATCGACGTGGTTCTTCAACAGGTCGTCGACCAGGTGGGGATCGCCGGGGCTGTAGGTGGTGAAGCGGTCGCCGTCGCCCAACATGCCGGAGATGGTCATGCCGTCGATGCTGACCTGCTTCACGTTGCCCTGGTTCACGGCGGCGATGAAGTTGGAATAGGAGATGGTGTTGTCGGCTTGGGTGCGTTTGCCGTAGCCGTTGAATAGCGATAGCAGGACGACGGCTATCACCACCCATAGCAAGACGTTCTTCATCATGTCTCTCATAAGGGGTTCCTCTAGATGGTTATTGCGGGACCGCGAGGTGTTCGCGGATGCTGGTGGTGGGCGATCATGCTCGGTTCGTTCTCCAAGGCTGCGGCGACGGTTAAGAAGAAGATTAAAACAAAGAATAAGAAGAATAAGGACTTGCGCGAAAATTTTTTCAGTTTTTTTTTGTTTCAAAATCAATGACTTACAAGCGGCTTTTGAGGCATTTTGGGCGCGACCCGTCAGCTATACCTACCGAAACGGCCTAAAAACGACCCCTAAAACACCCCAAAACGGTTGTTTTAAACCACCCCCCAAACGTGACCCGTCAGCTATACCTACCGAAAATCGGCCGACCCGTCAGCTATACCTACCGAAAAAATCGCGACCCGTCAGCTATACCTACCGAAAACCCCCTCGACCCGTCAGCTATACCTACCGGCCGACCCCCCCGAAAAACGACCTGTCAGCTATACCTACCGCGACCCGTCAGCTATACCTACCGAAAAATGCCTCGACCCGTCAGCTATACCTACCGAAAATCGGGGTCCGTGGCGGACTTATCCACAGGTTTATCCACAGCCTGTTGTGACACATCGATAGCATTTTTATGACGCTTATTGGCGGTCTTCATCTCCCCCACGAACTCCATGGAGGCGCTGAGCGTGTAGACCACGTCCTCGATCCTGCCGCGGGCGCTGCGGATTTCGTTTTTCTTGACCAGCATCAACACCCCGCTGGCCTTCAACTCCGCGAAGGCCGCGTCCACCGCCGCCACCGCCTGCCGCTGCTGGCCGTAGCCGTCCAGCAGGGCGCTGTCGCGGCGGATGGTGCTGTAGCGCATCTCGAAGGACGTGGCGAGGCTGGCGAAGGTGAACTTGAGCGAGAGCTGTTTATGCAGCCAGCGGGCAAGCTGGGTGCGGTGGCCATCATCTGGGCGTAGTTGAACTGCCTGTAGGTCACGGCGTCGATGGCCTCGGTGACCAAAGGATGGAACTGCACGATCCATTTCGACTGCGGATCGTCTTCCAGCTTGTCCCTGGACACCGCCGATATGCCGGGGAAATAGGCGCTGCGGGCGAAGAACTTGGGGGAGTCGCCGTCGGTGGCGCGGAGTTCGATGATGCTCCGGACGAGGATGTTGAGGCTCAGCACGATCTCTTGGTAGGATCGGGCATGCCCCTGCTTCCTCAATTCCTCGCGCAGCGCGTACAGGGTGAACACCACCCCGCTGCGCTGGTTCTTCCGGTCGAAGAAGGCGTTGCGCTGCTCGGCGGCGATCTTGCGCAGGGCGTCCTCGACCAGTTCCTCGTTGGCGCTGGGGGTAGTAGTCGGTCTCGGTGCGGGTCTTGTCGTCGAGGATGCGGGCGGCCTGGATGCGGGCTTCCAGCGTGCGCCCCCGGTATTGGAAAACGACCTGCCTGATCCCCAGGAAGCCCTTTTCCTTGCGTATCTTGGCCATCTGCTGCCGGGAGATGGCGTAGCGCGGCACGCTGTCCCACAGGTCGAAGTGTTGGAAAGCCGGTCGCGCTCGGCCGGGCCGTTGCAGAGGAAGGCGCGGAACAGGTCGATCTGCCCGCCCTCGAAGTCGGTGTCGGCCGGTGGCACCAGGGGCGCGGCTGGCGCTCATGGGATGGATTGCCCGACCGTGGCCGGCCTCCGCGCCGCCAGCGCCCGCCGTACCCGCTCCCGAACTTCACCCGCACCGAATCCTCCACCACCTCGAAATCCGCCAGGAACCCCGCGTCCTTCAACGCCGTGTGGGCCTTGATCAGCGCGTCGCGGTTGCGCTTGCCGTTCTTGGCCTCCAGGCCGATCAGGCCGGCCAGGATGTCGAGCTGGTGCGGACCGGCGCGGCATGGGTCGAGTAATAGGCGTGCCAGGGCGCGGGTGGTCATGGTTGGGCCTCACTGGGTGGTGTTCGTCGCACGCTCGCGCCCTAGGGAGGCGTCTTTTTCAATCGGTCGCTGCGCGTTGCCGATGTTTTGCACATGTTATTGCACGACTTAAATTCATTGTCAATAGATTGTCATGGACAAAATATTTGCGTAGCATGTCCAAGCGAACCCGAATCCGGGCCTTCCGGTTAGACAGGGAAGTCCGCTGGCGTTCCAAACGCCGCTCCCCGAGCCACCTCCGCCACCCGCCAGGGGAACCGACCATGACC
>NZ_FXAM01000005.1 GCF_900155475.1 Methylomagnum ishizawai
CGGCTGTTGGCCGACCCCGACCCGGACGTGCGCATTTTGACCGTGAACATCCTGGAATCCCTGCGCCATCCCGAGGTGGAGCCTGGCTGATCGAAGTCATCGACCAAGACCCCCACCTGAACGTCTGCGGCACGGCGGTGGATTTGCTCGGCGAGGCGGGATCGGCGGCGGCGCGGGAGCCGCTATTGCGCCTCAAGGCGCTTCCCGACGAACCCTACATCCAATTCGCCGCCGATTTGGCCCTGAAACGCCTCGCGGAGGAATAACCCGATCATGGGCACAATCGCCATCAGTGACGGGGATTTCCAGAAATTCCGGGAATTCTTCTACCGGAAAACCGGCATCCACTTCGAATCCTCGAAGCGTTACTTCGTGGACAAGCGGTTGCTGGAACGGATCGAGGACACCGGCAGCGCCAGTTTCCGCGAATATTTTCGTCATGCTGCGCTTCCAGTCCTCCGGGCGAGGAATTGCAAGCGCTCACCAACCTGATGACGGTCAACGAAACCTATTTTCTTCCGCGAGGAATACCAGTTCCAATGCCTGGCGCAGTCCATCCTGCCGGATAATCACCGCCAGCCAGCGCCCCGGCAAACCCATCCGCATCTGGGTGGTCCCTTCGTCCTCCGGCGAGGAACCCTATTCCATCGCCATTTATCTGCTCGAATATTGGGCGGGCATCAATGATTGGGATGTCGAGATCATCTCCTCCGATATCGATACCCGGATCCTCGGCCTGGCCCGCGCCGGGCTTTATTCCCCCCGTTCGGTGCTGCAACTGCCGGAGCCGCTGCTCAAAAAATATTTCACCCCTACGGGCGATCACTACCAGCATTTCCGACGATCTGCGGCAGGCGGTCGAATTCACCCGGGTGAATCTCAACGAACCGGGGGATACCCGGCCCTACCGCGATTTCGATGTGGTCTTCTGCCGCAACCTCTTGATCTATTTCGACGAACTATCGCGCAAGGCCGCCGCCGAAACCCTTTACGACGCGCTTAACCCGGGCGGTTTCCTATGCCTCGGCCACTCGGAATCCATGAGCCGCGCTTCCGGCTGTTCAAGGTGCGCAAATTCCCCGAGGCCGTCGTTTACCAAAGGCCTTCGGAGGCGAGATGAAACGCATCCTGATTGTCGACGACGCCGCCACGGTACGCATGTACCACCGCACCCTACTCGAAGCCGGGGGCTACATGGTGGAGGAAGCGGTCAACGGCGTCGAAGCGCTGGAAAATCCCTCAGTGAACCCTTCGACCTCTATCTGGTGGATATCAACATGCCCAAGCTGGATGGCTACGGTTTCCTGCGCGAATTGCGCGGCCAGGACCTGCCCCAGACACCGGCCATCATGATTTCCACCGAAGCGGCCGGGCACGACCGGAAACGGGCGCTGGCCGCCGGTGCCAACCACTATCTCATCAAGCCCGTGAAGCCGGAACAATTCCTCGTGCCCGTGCGCCTGCTGCTGGGGGAGGAAAGCCCATGAACCCCTTTGCTCGGACAATTCCTGACCGGGGTCCGTGGCTTCCTGCAAGGGATAGGCGGGAAACTGACACCACCGCCCCCCAGGTCTTGGTCCCGGCCGAGACCGCGCCCAGCGCGATGAAACGCGTATTGATCGTCGACGATGCCGCCACAGTGCGCCTATACCACCGCGATATACTCGAAGCCGGGGGCTACGCCGTGGAAGAAGCCGTCAACGGCGTCGAGGCCCTGGAGAAATCCCTGCGGACGCCGTTCGACCTCTATCTGGTGGATGTCAACCCGCCCCGGCAGGATGGTTGCGGCTTCCTGCGGGCACTGCGCGGCCAGGACCTACCCCAGGCACCGGCCATCATGGTTTCCACCGGGGCGGCCGCCCATGACCGGAAGCTGGCCCAAGCCATCGGCGCCAATCACTATCTCGTCAAACCGGTGCAGCCGAGCAACTCCTGATACCCGCACGCCTGCTGTTAGGAGAGGAAAACCCATGACCCCCTTGCTCGAGCAATTCCTTTCCGAAGCCCGTGAATTCCTGCAAGGCATCGGCGAAAAACTGATGAGGCTGGAGGACGACCCCGCCGACGCCGACCTGATGAACGAGCTTTTCCGTTTGGTGCATACCCTCAAGGGCAACAGCGGGCTGTTCGAACTCCCCGAAATGACCCGCGTTCTCCATGCGGGCGAAGACCTGATGGATGCCGTGCGCCAAGGCCGCGTCGCCTATTCGCGGACGCTGGCCGACCGTTTGCTGGACGCCATGGACTTTGTCGGCATATTGTGCGACGAGATCGAAGCCGGGAAAAACACCGGCCCGTCCCACGCCAGCGATTCGGCGCGCTTGGCGGAATCCCTGCATAAACTGATCGTAGACCCCCAAGCCGCCGGTAGCGCTCGCGATCCCGCCATCCCGGCCGCTACGGACGACTCGCCGGGACTTCCGGCGGCGGTCGTAACCACCACCGGCGCCAGCCTACCCCTCGCGGAAATACCGGAAGCCGCGCGCCTAGAAGCCTACCGTCGCGCGATGGATGGGGACGCCTTGCATTGGCTGGTCTATGACCCGGCGGAAGAATGTTTCTATCAAGGCGACGATCCCTTTTTCCGCGCCCGCCAAACGCCCGGACTGCTATGGGGCGAGGTCGCCGCCCGCGAGCCGTGGCCCGCCTTGGCCGAACTGGACGCTTACCGTTGCGTGCTGGAATTCCGCATATTGGCCGCCGCCCCCCTGGCCGCATTGGAAGAACACTATCGCTACGTGCCGGACCAAATCCAGATCCGCCCTTTAAGCGCGGAATGCTTGGGCGTGGAGGACGGCAAGGTGGCCGAAGACGCCGTGGGTTCCCGCCAAACCGGGCTATCCCCCGGCATAACGGCCCACGGGCTTCCACCGCAAATGGCCCAAGTGCTGACGGACTTGATCGCGACCCAGCGCGAGATACTCGCCCTGCCCATCGAGGCGGCATGGCACCTGGGGCGGATCAAGGCCACCGCCGCCGCGCTGTCCGGTTGCCTCCGGGCCATCGGTGCCATGGATGAGCTTCCAGCCTTGGAAGCGGCGACCGCCAAGGCCTTGGGTCAATCCACGGGGATGCCGTTGCTGGTCTGGCTGGATGGCAGATTCCCCCCGCCGACCGGGGCCGAAGCGGCCGCGGAGACGCTTCCCACGCCCCCCACCGAGGCCGCGCCGGAGCCGGTTCCCACCGTCCGGGCACCCGCGCCGGAAGCCGAGGCCGAAATCAAATTCGGCCGCCGCGCCGAGGACAACCCCGCGACGATGAAGAGCCTCCGGGTGGACCAGGTGAAGATCGACCGCCTGATGAACCTGATCGGCGAGATGGTGGTGGCCAAGAACGCCCTGCCCTATCTGGCGGGCCGCGCCGAGTCGGTGTTCAGATCGCGGGAACTGGCGCGGGAGATCAAGGCCCAGCACGCGGTGATCAACCGCATCGCCGAGGAAATGCAGGACGCCATCATGCAGGTGCGCATGATGCCCGTTTCGTTCGTGTTCCAGCGCTTTCCGCGCCTGGTGCGGGATATTTCGCGCAAGCTCGGCAAGGAAGTGAACCTGGTGCTGGAGGGCGAATCCACCGAGGCCGACAAGAACATCGTCGAAGCCCTGGGCGACCCATTGGTGCACATCGTCAGGAACAGCCTGGACCATGGATTCGAGATGCCCGAGGTGCGCCGGGCCATCGGCAAGCCGCCGGTCGGCACCCTGATCCTCCGGGCCAGCCAGGAATCCGACCGGGTCGTGATCGAGGTCGTGGACGACGGTCAAGGCATCGACCCGGCGGTGGTCAAGCGCAAGGCCTACGAGCAGGGCGTCATCGACGAAGCCACCCTGGAACGCATCGGCGACCAGGAGGCCGTCAACTTGATCTTCGCTGCCGGTTTCTCCACGGCGGCGGCGGTGTCCGACCTCTCGGGCCGGGGGGTGGGCATGGACGCGGTGCGGACCGCCGTGCAAAAGGTGAACGGCTCCCTCCATTTGGACAGCGAGAAAGGCAAGGGCACCCGCATCCGCATCGCCTTGCCGCTCTCCATGGCGGTGACCAACGTCATGATCGTCGAATCCGATAGCCAGGTCTTCGGCATCTCCATGGACAGCGTGGTGGAAACGGTGCGGGTGCCGCGCCGGGATATCCGCATGATCAAATCCAGCCAGGCCGCCGTATTGCGGGGACGGATCGTGCCCATAAAATCCCTCAACGCCCTGCTCGGCCTGGCCACGCCTCCCAAGCTCAGCGGCGATGACGAACTGGCCGTGCTGGTGGTGCGCTTGGGCGGCGAGCCCATCGGGCTGGTAGTGGACGATTTCCGCGGGACCGTCGACATCATCCTAAAACCCATGGCGGGCGTCTTGGCGGGGCTCTCCGCCTACACGGGCTCGGCCCTCATGGGCGACGGGACGGTGCTGATGGTGCTCGACGTCAAGGAGATTCTGTGATGGCCATCGAATTCACGCAAGACCTGGCCACGTTCCACGGGGTGATCGGCGTCGAGGACGCGGAAACCCTATTGGAATGGTTGCAAAACAGGCCCAGGGCGAAGGTGGACCTCTCGGCGTGTACCCACCTGCACCCGGCCAATCTGCAAGTGCTGATGGCGGCGAAAACCGCCGTGGGCGCCTGGCCGACCGACCCAGGCCTCGCCGCTTGGCTGAAGCCCGCATTGGAAATTTGAATCAGGAGCATCGCTATGGCACTCACCATCCTTATCGTCGACGATTCCGCCACCATGGTCATGAGCGTCAGGACCACCTTGGAAATGAACGGTTTCAAGGTGGAAACCGCCAACGACGGGGTACAGGCGCTAGCCAAGCTCAAGGCCGGGATGAAGCCCGACCTGATGATTACCGACATCAACATGCCCCATATGGGCGGGCTCGAACTCATCCAAAACGTCCGGGCGTTGCCGGGTTTCCGCTTCATGCCGATCCTGACGCTCACCACCGAAAGCCAAGCCGCCAAGCGCGACGAGGCCAAGAAACTGGGCGCCACCGGCTGGCTGGTGAAGCCCGTGTCCGGGACCGACCTGGTCAAGGTCATCAAGCAAGTCCTGCCGGGGGCTTGAGGGAGGCACGATGAAATTAGCGGATAAGCCTTCCGCCGGACCCAAACGGTTCCAGAATTGCGAAAACCGCCCGAAAGTTCCGGCGGCATCGCCAGATTTTCCCCAGTCCGGCTTTGGTAGTCGGTTGATGGGCGCGATTCTGGTGGCTGCAACGGTCAACGGCTTGATTGCCTGGTTCGCCTCGCCGTGGCTGCATGACAACCTGATTCATTCGTGGGGCCTGTCCGAAGGCAGGGAGATCGCTATCGGCACGCTGCTTTGCATGTTCACTTTCATCCCTTTATCGGCGATGAGCGCATGGCCGTTCGTTCGAGAGGAACTCGCCATGCTAAAGGGAAAAATCATGTACGACAAAGGGTTGATCATCGATAAAAACGCTAGACAGCAATCCATTCAAAACGAATTAGTCCATGTCACCGCCTATATCAATATCCTGCGTGAGCAACTGGATGGCGCGATCAAGCAAACCGAAAGCGGCGTCATGGCGGTGATCGAGCGGATCAGCCAGGTGCATGGGCTCTCCCACGCCCAGATGGACCGCATCGGCAATTCCCTGCAAAACGGCATGGCCCTGGTGGATGTCATTGGGCAGCAGACCCACTATAACCACCAAGTGATCGGCGTCCTGGTCGGGCATATGGAAGGGCAGATCGCGGAATTGCGGAATAACCTGGATCGCCTTCATCGCCTCGCCGACGAAGTGGGCGCGTTATCCCCGCTGGTAGGCGTTATTTCCCAAATCGCCAGCCAGATCAACCTGCTGGCGCTCAATGCCGCTATCGAGGCCGCCCGGGCCGGCGACGCGGGCAGGGGGTTTGCCGTGGTCGCGGACGAGGTCAGGAAGCTTTCGGCCCAAACCGCCAATGCGGTGACGGACATTTCGCGCATGATCAGCGCCGCGACCCATGGCGCGGACACGGAATACACCGTCGCCAGGGAAGCTTTGGAAAGCCATCAATCCGCGTCCGAGCTAAGCCACGTCATCGATGAGCTGAGCGCCATGGAGCACCGCTTCGCCGAGGGCAGCAAAATGATGATGGCGGTCATCCATGGCGTCGACAAGGGCAATCAGGAGGTGGTCGAGAGACTTTCCGAAGCCCTGGGCCATATCCAATTCCAGGATGTAGTGCGCCAGCGTATCGAGCATGTGCAATCCGCCCTGCACGAACTGGACGAGCATTTCCAGGGCTTGGTTGGGCATCTGGGCGATCCCGACTGGGACGGACAGGTGACTCCCAGTTTGCGGACGCGCTTGGACGGCTATCTCGACCGCTATGTCATGACCAGCCAGCGCGATGCCCATTCCGCCGTGACGGGGGCCAAACGGGAAGAGGACGATGGCCCGAGGATCGAGCTTTTCTAGGGCGTGTCCTCAATATAGCGGTGGAAGCCAGGTAAGGCGCATTATCTTTATCAAAAGTTAAGATAAAGCCTTGTTAAAACGATTACCACCCTATCCAAACGGTGAAGCCAAGGCCCCGCACCACCCATAGACACCACCACTTTCGATTAACCGGGGACACCAAAGCGACGGGACAGCGCCAAGGCTCCATAGCCGGAATCTTCAATGCGAATTACGAGCTAACCGAGGAGTGATGAGCCGATCTGGGGTAGTCTCGCCGGGGATGTCCCCGACCCATTGGTTCCCCAAACATGGATTGGCAAACCCGGCTTATCACCCTCTACCTGTCTGTCTGCGAGCACTTCGCGCAAGGCCTTTGGATTCACGCCCAGCGCTTTGCTCCCCACGCCGACCTGGGCTTCACCGACGAGGAGGTCGTCACGATCTACCTGGCGGGCATCCTGGATAAGAAGCGGGAAATCCAGACGATCCACGGCCACGCCCGCGACTACTGGGCGGATTGGTTCCCGCGCCTGCCTTGCTACGGTGCCTATGTGCGGCGCCTGAACCGCTTGGCGGAAGTGTTCCCCGCGCTGCTGGAACGGTTGTGCCCCGAAGGCCCGTCCCCGACCCGCGTCGGCCTCGTCGATTCCCAGCCGGTGATCCTGGCCCAGCAGAGCCGACGGTTCAAGGCCAAGGTCGCCCGGCAGGAGTTGGCGAACAGCGGCTACTGCCCCACCAAGAAGCTTTACTACCACGGGCTGAAAATCCATGTCGTCGGCGATTACCGGCCCGGCACCCTGCCGCTGCCGCGCTATATCGGGGTCACGCCCGCCGGGATGAACGACGCCCCGGCCCTGGAAACCATCGCGCCCGTGCTTGCCTACCGGGAGTTGTACTCCGACAAGGCCTACGAATATCTCACCCGGAACCCCAACCTTCCATTCACGGTCCTGACCCCGGTCAAGAAGGAAAAGGGTCAGGAGCGCCTGGACTCCGCCGACCGCCTCTATTCCACCGCCGTTTCCCGCGTCCGCCAGCCCGTCGAGTCGCTCTTCAACTGGATACAGGAAAAAACCGGCATCGAATGCGCCAGCAAGGTGCGCTCGTTCCGGGGATTGCTCGTCCACGTCTTCGCCCGCCTTGCCGCCGCCATGTTCCTGTTGAGTTCATGCCTTCAAAGCGCGTAATTCGCATTTCAGATGATCGAAACCCATCCGGTCCGCCGTCAATGGTGAATATTCACCTTGACACCCCCCTATTTTCCGGTTACGCCTTCCCCGACCCCCCAATGCTGGAACCCGGGTCGTCCCGGCCTTCCAGCCGCCGAGTTGGAACCCTGGCGACTTCCGGCATTCAAAGCGGATACCCCCGCGGAGGAGATTGCCGATCATGAAACCCACCCCCGGATGGGCGTTCCCCGCCATCGTGGCGACCCTGGCCTATCTCGGATTGGCCGTCCTCGGCTGGGGTGGCTTCGCCGCCTTCTTTTCCCATCCCACCCGGACCGCCCTCGCGGCGACCACCCTGGCGCTGTCCGGCGCGGCGCTGTTTTCCGGCGGGAACCTGAGCCCCGGCGAGCGCGAGGACCGCGCCAACCGCTGGATTTTCATTCCCCTCGGAATCATCGCGCTGTTGGCCGCCTACCTACCGGCCTACGACGATAGGCATGGGTTCTGGACCTTCGGCGGCGATACCGTCCGCTGGCTGGGTGTCGTCCTCTACGCCGTGGGTGGGGCATTGCGGCTATGGCCGGTGTTCGTCCTGGGCCACCGGTTCAGTGGGCTGGTCGCTATCCAACCGGGGCATGTCCTGGTCACGGACGGCGTCTATGGTGTCATCCGCCACCCGAGCTATCTGGGGCTGCTGGTCAACGCGTTGGGCTGGGGGCTCGCCTTCCGCTCGTGGGCGGGCGTGCTGCTGACCGCGTTGCTGATCCCGCCGCTGGTCGCCCGCATCGGGGCGGAGGAGCGATTGCTACGCTCGCAATTCGGGGCTGAATATGACGCCTACCGTGCCCGGACATCGCGGCTGGTTCCCGGCATTTATTGATCCCAGGGTAAACGCCAACAGGGCAGTCCTGGCCAATACCCGAGCCGCCGGTATAGAGGTGGCCCCGATTGTTTGAACAAGATTTAAGCCGGGATAAGTGGATACCCTGCTGGGTTAAGCGGCCTTGGGAAGGGCCGGTCGGGGTTTAAAGTAGACCTCATCCGGGGTTTGGCTGTCCAGGCTCGAATGGGGCCGCCGGGTATTGTAGAAATCCAGGTACCGACCGATGGATTCGCGGGCTTCCCGGACCGAGTCGTAGGCTTTGAGGTAAACCTCCTCGTACTTCACCGTCCGCCAGAGGCGTTCGACGAAGACGTTGTCGCGCCAGGAACCCTTGCCGTCCATGCTGATGCGGATGTTCCGGCCCGTCAGCACCTCGATGAACTCCCCGCTGGTGAACTGGGAACCTTGGTCGGTGTGGACGATATCCGGCGGGCCGTAGCGGCGCAGCGCCTCCTCCAGGGCCTCGACGCAGAAGCCCGCGTCCATGGCGACCGATACCCGATGGGCCAGGGCCTTGCGGCTGGCCCAGTCGAGGACCACGCACAGGTAGACGAAGCCCCGCGCCATCGGGATGTAGGTGATGTCCAAGGCCCAGACCGCGTTGGGCCGGTCGATGGTCAGGCCGCGTAGCAGATAGGGATAGACCTTGTGGGCCGGATGCCTCTGGGTGGTTTTGGGACGCCGGTACAGGGCTTCGATGCCCATGCGGGCCATCAGCGTGGCCACATGGCGGCGTCCGACCCGGAAGCCTTCCCGGTTCAGGGTGTCGCGCAGCAGCCGGGCGCCCATGAACGGGTGTTCCAGGTGCAACGCGTCGATCCGCCGCATCAGCGCGAGGTCCGACTCCGGCACCGGCTTGGGCGCGTAGTAGGCGCCGCCCCGGCTGATGCCCAGCAATTCCGCCTGTCGGGTCAGGGAAACATCGTGGTCCCGGTCGATCATCGCTTTGCGCTCAGCTTTCCGGCCTTGCTGAGCGCGCCGGATAAAAAATCGATCTCCAGCGCCTGTTGGCCGATCTTGGCGTGCAGGGCTTTGAGGTCCACGGCGGGTTCGCTTTTGTCGTTCTCGCCACCGAACACGCTGGCGGCCCGTTCCAGAAGTTGGCTCCGCCACTCACCGATCTGGGTCGGATGGATATCGAATTCCTGCGCCAACTCGGCCAGGGTCTTTTCGCCCCGCAGGGCCGCCAGGACCACTTTGGCCTTGAAACTCGCTGAATGGTTGCGGCGTGGTCGTTTGCTCATCGTATGCTCCAGTCCATCGGCGTTGCCCACGCCGTCAGGGAGCAGTTTATCCACTTAGAGGATATCCGGCACATAAGCTGCTTACGCGGAGTTGGCCTTGATCCGTCTTTCAAGGATTAGGGCGCAGGCGAATTGAAGAAGGGCCAAATAATTGGCTCCACGGCAGGTGTAGCGGGTTCGGATGGCCCGGAAGCCCTTGAGCCAAGCGAATGTCCGCTCCACCACCCACCGCCGAGCGGGGTGTGTTTCCGCGGAGCCGGGGCGTTTTTCCTCGCCGATCTTGCGAATGTGGGGAACGTAGCCCAATCCCGCAACCTCCCGCTCAACCCGCTCGTACCCATAACCCTTGTCCAGGCAAAGATGCCGGGGTCCTTGCTGGGTGCCGGCGGGTGCCGCGATCACGGCCGCCTCGACCGTGACAGTCACCAAGCGGCTGTCGTGTACGTTGGCCCCGGCTTGCACGACGGCAAAGGGCATCCCTTTCCCATCCACCTGGAGGTGGATCTTGCCGCCACTACGCCCGCGATCCGTGGGATTGCGCCCCAACCCCTCGTCCTTCCGGCAGTGGGCTTGGCGCACCGGGGCCTGCACCAGGCTGCCGTCCATCGACTGCCAGGCCAGTTCAAAACCCTCAAGCTCCTCATAATCCGCCGCCGACCAGCGGAACATCTCCGTGAACACGCCCGCAGCGGCCCATCGCTGGAAGTGTTCGTGGACCGCGCTCTTCGAGCCATAGCAGGGCGGCAGGCAATTCCATTGGCAACCAGTTTTGAGCACGTACAAAATCCCATTCATGACCGTCCGGAACCCCAGCGGCTTGGAACCGCCCGGCCTGCGCCGCTTGAACGGCTCCAACAACGACGCTACCCGCTCCCACAGTCGATCCGAGATTTCCAAGCAACTCACGACTCTCCTTCGCTTCCCGCCTTGCAAAAAACGGGGCTTTTAAACGCTCGCCGCGAAAAGCACAAGATGTGCCGGATGTCCTCTTAGCCGACTGTTCAGATTTCCGAGACCACCTCTCCCGTACCCGCCGCGCTGGGGGGTTTGGGGGGCGATAGCCCCCCGGTGTGATGGGCTGCGAAGCTTCCTTTATAGCTCTGAGGTATTTATTCGCGTCTGAATAAGTCAGACCACTTAACGGCTATTCGCATGACACTTAATTGATCCTCCCAGGCCGGAGCGGGAAGCTCCCTGACACTTATTTTTGATATTGCGTCTTATTACTATTTGATGCCCAAACCTGGGCCGGAACCGGCATCGAGGGCACGGCCTGGGCGGCGTGGGCCGACATGGACGAGGCGGATCGGGGGCGGATCGGGGAGCGATCTGGAGGGCGGGGTATAGGGGGGCGTCGCCGGGGGGCCAGCGTGCGGAAAAACGGGGGGAAGGGAGCCGGGGCCGGGGGATCGGCTAGCTGGTGTCGGGCTTGGCCCCGCTCCACTGTAGTGCTTTCTCGATGGCTTCCATCTGGCTCAGCCCCGGTTGCTCCTGCATGAGCCGCTTGGCCAGTTCCAAGGTGGGGTTGGTCGCGGTGGCTTGGCGCTCGGGCTGGGGCGCGGGTTCGGGCTGGGGTTTCTTGCCCAAGAAGTCGTGCGCGTAGGCGAAGAACGCTTCGGCGGCGTTATCGTTCTCCGTCTTGGGCCTGTCCGTCTTGCCGGTGTCCGTGGCCGACGCTCCGGCTTTGGGCTTGCGCTTGCCGCCCATCAAGGCCGTGGCCGCCATCAGTTCGCGGCCCATTTCGATCAGTTTCCGCTTCTTGTCCTTGTCGTGCTTGTCCCGCCGCCGCTCCGCCGCCTTCCGGCGCTCGTGTTCCAACCATTGGCCCAGGCCCAGCGCGTTGAACAACTGCCGGTTGATGGCGCGGATCGCGGCGAAGCCCTTGTAGGTCACGTCGTCGAGCTTGGCGCAGCGGGGATGCACGGTGATGATGCCCGCCCGCTTGAGGTCGGCTATCGACCGCCACGCCCGGCGCACGGTCAGCCCGGCCCGCTCGGCCAAGCCGATCACCAGGGCGCGGCCCTCGGCATCCCGCTTGGTCTCCATCGGAATACCCGCCATGCTCCCATCGGCCTGGGGGATGCCCACGCGCAGGGTCACGAGGTCCGTGTAGTGCATCAACGCGCCCAGGAGGGAACAACACGCCTCGCGGCGCTCGGTGCGTTGCTGGCGGGCGCTGCGGTTGGCGGCGTTGAGGGTGGGGAGGGTCGAGGGGTCGCGGAAATAGTCGCGGATGCGCTCGATGATCCGGCGCAGGATCAGGGGCCGGTTGGCGTGGTTTTTAGGCGGCTCGAATGGGCGGGGCCGTTGCGGGTCGTGGCCGCAGCGGTTGCCGGATTTCGGGCGTCCGGGTTTAGGACCGGCTATGGCAGTGCTAGAATTACATCCGTCCATACTAATCCTATGCGAAGGGTGATGTCGGACATCTGGGCCGGGGTGTTAGTTGCGCTTACCGGCCCTCTAATTTTGTGCATTCTGTAATATTTCCTATGTCTTGTCTGTAGGAGTTTTCTTGCTTTTTTGTAGGAAAAATCCTACACGGTTAACTTAATCTACTTTTTGCATCAGCACTTGAGCCGCTTACACAGTTGCCTCGATTTAAGGGACGAGGCGTGTGGCGAAATCAATCTACCGAATGGAGGGGGCTATTTTCTCAAATATCCTCACCGAGGCTCGGGAGCGGGCCGGGCTATCTCAAGCCCGGCTAGCTGAGCGGCTCGGCTGCCCTCAATCTCGTATTGCCCGGATCGAAACCAATCAGCGGCGGCTTGATTTCGTCGAATGCTACGAATATTGCGCGGCGCTCGGCATGTCGCTCTCCGACCTGGTGGCGGAGTTCGAGCGGCGGATAGCGCTACGCGGCCCGTGATTGCTCCATGCGCTCGATCTCGGCCAACAGTTCCGAACCCGATATCCCAAAGCCGCGGGCGAAGTCGCGCAGGGAACTCAGGTTGATATCGGCTTTCCTGCCACCCTCAATCCGCGCAATCAGTGGCTGCGAGAGGCCGCAACGCTCCGCAAGCTGAGTTTGGGTCAGCTTTAGTGCCGCCCGGCGCTCCGCGATGACTTTCCCGATGACATTGATGCTCATGTTTTTACCCTTCAATCTCCGTTGCGGATTACGTTAGTAATTTCTACCGAAAAAAGCAAAGGCCTGGCGAAAAAAAATCCGCCCGGCCCTAAAAAGGGGCGGCGGATCACCGCCCTTTGAAAAAATTCGCTACACCGAGGTTAGGGTCATTGGGGTGGATGCTCAGAGGTGGCCCCGATTGTTTGAACAAGATTTAAGCCGGGATAAGTGGATACCCTGCTGGGTTAAGCGGCCTTGGGAAGGGCCGGTCGGGGTTTAAAGTAGACCTCATCCGGGGTTTGGCTGTCCAGGCTCGAATGGGGCCGCCGGGTATTGTAGAAATCCAGGTACCGACCGATGGATTCGCGGGCTTCCCGGACCGAGTCGTAGGCTTTGAGGTAAACCTCCTCGTACTTCACCGTCCGCCAGAGGCGTTCGACGAAGACGTTGTCGCGCCAGGAACCCTTGCCGTCCATGCTGATGCGGATGTTCCGGCCCGTCAGCACCTCGATGAACTCCCCGCTGGTGAACTGGGAACCTTGGTCGGTGTGGACGATATCCGGCGGGCCGTAGCGGCGCAGCGCCTCCTCCAGGGCCTCGACGCAGAAGCCCGCGTCCATGGCGACCGATACCCGATGGGCCAGGGCCTTGCGGCTGGCCCAGTCGAGGACCACGCACAGGTAGACGAAGCCCCGTGCCATCGGGATGTAGGTGATGTCCAAGGCCCAGACCGCGTTGGGCCGGTCGATGGTCAGGCCGCGTAGCAGATAGGGATAGATCTTGTGGGCCGGATGCCTCTGGGTGGTTTTGGGACGCCGGTACAGGGCTTCGATGCCCATGCGGGCCATCAGCGTGGCCACATGGCGGCGTCCGACCCGGAAGCCTTCCCGGTTCAGGGTGTCGCGCAGCAGCCGGGCGCCCATGAACGGGTGTTCCAGGTGCAACGCGTCGATCCGCCGCATCAGCGCGAGGTCCGACTCCGGCACCGGCTTGGGCGCGTAGTAGGCGCCGCCCCGGCTGATGCCCAGCAATTCCGCCTGTCGGGTCAGGGAAACATCGTGGTCCCGGTCGATCATCGCTTTGCGCTCAGCTTTCCGGCCTTGCTGAGCGCGCCGGATAAAAAATCGATCTCCAGCGCCTGTTGGCCGATCTTGGCGTGCAGGGCTTTGAGGTCCACGGCGGGTTCGCTTTTGTCGTTCTCGCCACCGAACACGCTGGCGGCCCGTTCCAGAAGTTGGCTCCGCCACTCACCGATCTGGGTCGGATGGATATCGAATTCCTGCGCCAACTCGGCCAGGGTCTTTTCGCCCCGCAGGGCCGCCAGGACCACTTTGGCCTTGAAACTCGCTGAATGGTTGCGGCGTGGTCGTTTGCTCATCGTATGCTCCAGTCCATCGGCGTTGCCCACGCCGTCAGGGAGCAGTTTATCCACTTAGCCGACTGTTCAGATTTCCGAGACCACCTCTGCCATGGGTTTTCCATTCGGTTTAGACTTCGGCAATTTTAATCCGGTATACGCCAAATATGCGCAATTAAATTGCCGAAACCGCGCATTTTTCATGAGAAAACGCAAGCGCCTGCGGGTCGGAATTCCCTAAGATTGCTCCATCGCCAACCGTGTCCAGGAGCATCCCATGTTGCAGTATCCCGCCCGTAAATACCGGCCCTTCGCCCCGGTGCCGCTCGCCGACCGCCAATGGCCCAACCGGGTCATCGCCGCCCCGCCCCTCTGGATGAGCACCGACCTCCGGGACGGCAACCAGGCGCTGTTCGAGCCGATGGATGGCGGGAAGAAGCTGCGGATGTTCGAGATGCTGTGCCGGATCGGTTTCAAGGAAATCGAGGTGGCTTTCCCCTCGGCTTCCCAGACCGAGTTCGATTTCGTGCGCACGCTGATCGAGGTGGGCCACATCCCCGGCGACGTCACCATCGGGGTACTCACCCAGGCCCGCGAACACTTGATCCGCCGGACCTTCGAGTCCATCCGGGGTGCCCGCAAGGCCATCGTCCATATCTACAACGCCACCTCCCGGCCGTTCCGGGAGATCGTCTTCGGCATGGGCCGGGCCGAGGTCGTGGCCATGGCGGTGGACGCGGTCCAACTCGCCAAGGAACTCGCCGCCACGCTGCCGGAAACCGACGTGTTGCTCGAATACAGCCCGGAGACCTTCACCGCCACCGAGCTCGATTTCGCGCTCGAAATCTGCGATGCCGTGACTGCGGCCTGGGGCGCCACGCCGGAGCGGAAGGTCATCCTCAACCTGCCGACCACGGTGGAGGCCGCCACCCCGAACGTCTACGCCGACCAGGTCGAGTGGATGCACCGCCACCTCGCCCGCCGGGACGGCGTCGTGTTGAGCCTGCATCCCCACAACGACCGGGGCACGGCGGTGGCCGCCGCCGAATTGGGCCTGATGGCCGGGGCCGACCGGGTCGAGGGCTGTTTGTTCGGCAACGGCGAGCGCACCGGCAACGTCGACTTGGTCACGCTCGCCCTCAACCTCTATACCCAGGGCGTGCCTCCCGGCCTCGACTTCCCGGATATCAACGCCGTGGCCCGGGTCTACGAGGATTGCACCCAGTTGCCCGTGCATCCGCGCCACCCTTATGCGGGGGATTTGGTATTCACGGCCTTTTCAGGCTCGCATCAGGACGCCATCAAGAAGGGGTTCGCCATCCAGAAGGACGGCGAACTTTGGAACGTGCCGTATCTGCCCCTCGATCCCGCCGATGTGGGCCGGGGTTACGACTCGGTGGTCCGGGTCAACAGCCAGTCCGGCAAGGGCGGGATCGCCTATCTCCTGGAAACCGGATACGGGGTGGCGATGCCACGCCGCCTACAGGTGGAATTCTCCGGGGTGGTGCAGCGGCATACCGAGACCAGCGGTGGCGAGGTGAGCGCCGCCAAAATTTGGCGGATTTTCTCGGCCACGTATTTGGAAACCGCCGTGCCGTTCCGCTACCGGGAACACCACCTGTTCGAGCGCGGCAAGAATCAGGGCATCCGGTTGTCCCTCGATATCGACGGGACTTCCCACCTGCTCACCGGCGAGGGCAACGGACCCATCGATGCCGCCATCCATGCCTTGCGTAGCGCGGACATCCGTGTCCAGGTGCGCAGCTACGAGGAACGGTCCATGGCGGCCAGCACCGACGGCGGCGAGGCCCAGGCCTGCGCCTTCGTCGAGATCGCCGCAGAAGGCCGGGAATGCTATGGGGTCGGCATCGACGCCAATATCGTCACCGCCTCGCTCAAAGCCATCGTCAGTGCGCTCAACCGGAGCGGCACAGCGGGCCATGCCGCGAATCCGCCGCATCCATCGGCGGCTGGCCGACAGCTTTGATAGCGATTCCCAACCCAGCCCAGGAGAACCCCATGAACTCAGCTTCCGCACAGCGTTTCAACACCCTCGCGGGCGGCTATGCCACCAGCGAAGTCCATTCGGCCAGCCCCACGCTCGACCGCCTGCACGGCCTGTTGCCGCACGTCGATTCGGTGTGCGATATCGCCAGCGGCGCGGGGCATACCGGCCTCCGGTTCGCGGCCACCGCCACGCGGATCGTCGCGGTCGATCCGGCACCCAATATGCTCGCCGAGGTGTGGCGTTTGGCCATTCAACGCGGCGTCGCCGTCGAAACCGTCGAAGCGTTCGCTGAGTCGGTCCCCCTGCCGACCGGTAGTTTCGACCTGGTGGTGTGCCGCGTGGCCGCCCACCATTTTTCCGATCTTCCGCAAGCCATGGCGGAAATGACCCGTCTGGCCAAGCCGGGCGGCCATGTGGCGGTGATCGACATGGAGGGGGACGAAGACCCCGTGCTGGACGCGCTCAATCACGAGATCGAAGTATTGCACGACCCCACCCATGTCCGCTCGTATACCGCCAAGCATTGGCGGGCACTGTTCACGGCGCATGGGCTGGACGTGGTGGCTTGCGCCACCCGGCTCTGGGAAATCCCCGGCGGGATGACGGTGAGGCGTTGGTGCGAGTTGGGACATTCCGGCGATATGGCCTTCCGAGCCATCCAGGCGCGTTTGGCGTCCACCTCCGTAGAAGACTTGGCCGCGCTAGAAATCACGCGGGACGCCGACGGGGATTTCCACCTACCGATCCGCACCCTGCTGATCCTCGGACGCAAATCCCCGGTTTGACGGGTACCCCAGCCGTTCCGGCTTCATCCTGACTACGTCTTGGGTGTCCCGGCCCACGCCAGCGGCACGAGACCCACCAGGGCGCTATCGAGCGCCGACCCAGGGCTGGATCGCCACGGCGGATACGCTGTTGGCGGGGGCGCCCTCGATGACCTTGCGGCTGATGGCGAGGTAGACCAGGACGTTGCGTGTCTTGTCGTACATCCGTTTGATATTCGTGGACTTGAGAAACTGTCTGGCAAAAAGGAATTCATGTAGAGTCAAGCCCCCGTTGATTTTCCAAGGTTCCCCGACATGAGCTATCCGAGCGACCTGAGCGACGAAGAATGGTCGTTGATCGAACACCACTTCCGCCCGAAGGACCGGCGTGGCAATGCCAGCAAGCACCCGCGCAAGCGGGTGGTGGACGCCATCCTGTACGTGGTGGAGGGCGGCATCAAATGGCGGATGCTGCCGAAGGACTTCCCGCCCTGGCAGACCGTGTACGACCATTTCAGCCGTTGGAACAAGGCCGGGGTCTGGGAAACGGCCCTGGACGAGATCAACGCGCGGCATCGAAAAAAAAGCATCGGGCCGGTTCCCCGAGCTACGCCATCATCGACTCGCAGAGCGTCAAGACCCAGTACGCCAGCGAGGAGCGGGGGATCGACGGCGGCAAGCGCGTGAAGGGGCACAAGCGGCACATCGTCGTGGACGTCCTGGGCCACCTGCTGCATGTCGAGGTCCACGCCGCCAACCTGAGCGACACCGTACGCGGCTGCGAAGTCATGCGCCGGGCGGCGGAGAAGCATCCCGGCATCGAGGCATTCTCCGGCGACGCGGGCTATCGCGGCACGGCGGTCGAATACGTGGAGGAAAAGCTGGGCTTGGTCCTGCACATCTCGCAAAGGATCGTGGACGGCTTCGCCGTCCTGCCGAAACGCTGGATCGTCGAGCGGACGTTCGCCTGGTTCGGCTCGTTCCGCCGGTTGAGCAAGGATTTCGAAACCCTTACCGCCACCGCCGAGAACGTTATCCGCATCGCCATGCTGAGGACCACCCTTGCAAAATGTGTCTGAGCTTTTGCCAGACAGCTTCTAATAGAACTCCAGGGACATGGCGGTATTTCCTCGCGGTCGGATTCAAGCCAACGGGCGGACAAGGTAAATCATCCGGCGGTCGAAGCCCAGGGTATGGAGGATGGCATGGGCAGCGGGGACCGGGCCGTTGCCCGGCAGGGGGATGGCGTCTAGCACCAACCGGTCACCCGGCCGCAACCGGTAGTCGAAACCGACCGAAACCCCATCCACCACGAAGAGTTCCATTTCCGTGTGCGGCACACCCAGGGCTTCTATCGGGTCCTTGATGCCGGGATGGCCGTCGAACCTGTAGTCGAGGGTCCGGTGGCGTTATAGACCCCGACTACGGTTGGATTCTCCGCCAGATTCAATCGACCGTTGGGTGTCTGTTCCGTCCGCCAGACCTTCGGGTCTGGCCGTCCCGTCGCGGCCTATCCGCCAGCCGTGGCCCCCCCGCCCGGCCTTGGTTCAGCTATGGATGAGAAGGCGGTTATCTAGGGCAAAATTTTTAACACACGCTTATTAAAACCAGCACCGTTCCATAAAATATCCACAGCAATCCTGATCCGACCTGATATGCCGCCCGAGTTCGGGGAACCAGGAGCCTATGCGGGCTGGTGCCTGGCCGGTTGACCCCGCACGGAAAACAGCGCCGCGAACTGGTGGTATTGATGGTCGTCTCGAGGTAATCACCAACCCGAAGGTACAGCGCGGGTTTTTCGGGTTCTCCAAATAGTCTGGGTCGTAGGCGAGGTTCAACAGCCCGATTTGCGGCTCCCCCGCGTCATCGACTGGGACCGGCTTCAACTGCTCGCCAGCGTCCACCGCCAGCGGGACTTTTGCATACGGTTTGAGCGTGCAATATTCCGCATAGGTGGGGTAGTACCGGGCTAACGATTTCCGCGCCTCTACGAGCACCCAGCGGCCCCAGGCGCGGACGTGCCAAGCCAAGTCCGCATCCAGCAACTTGGGGTCGATGGGATCATGCCCGAACAAATCGCCGTTCTTCTCGTCCTTTTCCACCTCGGCAGCTTGGCCCAATTCGTTCAGATGCCGCCGGATCGTGGCCGGCGTCAGCCCCCGCGCCTTGAGATAAGCCGCCATGAACTCCCGGTCCCGGATCGCGAAATCGGGCAAGCGCCGTGTCTGCCCGGCCAGCTTCTGCGGATATTCCAAAGTACATTTGAGGACGAACCAGGCGACCGGGTTGATATCCATGGCCGTCACCTCGCAACCCAGCCGCATCGCCTCCAGCGGAATCGCCCCGCCACCCGCGAACGGGTCCAGCACCTTGGGCGCCCGTCCACCATAGGCTTTGCGGATTTCCTCCCGGAACGTTTCCAGATCGGGACCGGATTCCCGCCCCCAGTGCAGGATGCCGCCCAGGGTTTCCTCCACCGCCACATCCTCGGTTTGCCCGTTGGCCTGCTTCTTCGCCTTGGTGGTCTTGACCAAGGTGCCGCCCAAGCGCTTGAGGATCGCCGCCCGTTGCTCCGCGTCGCCCGGATCGGGCAACAGGGTCGCGATCAAAGCCGCCCGCGCCGCTGCCAAGGGCCGCCGAGCCGGCCAGATATGCAACGTGGAAATATGCCCATGGCGCACGTTCTTTTCGTGGACCGAGTCGATGGAGGCTTGCTTCAACGGGAAGGCGACTTCGATCAGGCGCTTATCGCTCATGCCCCGCCCCCGGCGATGTGCAACAGGCGTTTGCCCATGGCCTGGACTTGTAGGGCGATGAAGCGGTGGAAAGCCGATTTGTCCCCGGACAGGTTGCATTGCTCCAAGGCGTCGTAATAGGCGCGGCGGCTGTCGGTGTCGCCGGGGATGTTGGCGAGCGGATAGCCCCGCGTGAGCAGGATCAGGTTCATGGCGAGTCTCGAAGTGCGGCCATTGCCGTCGATGAAAGGATGGATGGTGGCGATACGTTCGTGGATTTCCGCCGCCAGCAACACCGGATGCAGGTTTTCCCGCTGGGATTCGTACCACGCGAAGCATTGCTCCATCTGCACAGGCACGGCCCAAGGCTGCGGCGGCAAATGGCGGCTGCCCGCGATCATCACCGGTACGTTGCGATAGCGCCCGGCGTTGTCGTGGTCGATCCCATGGAGGATCAAACCGTGCAACTGCTTGACCAGCGATTCCGTGAGCGGCTGCCCGTCGCGCACCAGATCGCGGAGGAACAACAAGGCTTCGTGATGGTTGATGGCTTCGAGGTGTTCGCGCATGGACTTGCCGCCGACCGTCAGCCCTTTCTCGATCACCAGTTCGGTTTCCCGGAGGGTCAGCGTGTTGCCCTCGATGCGGTTGCTCTCGTAGGTGTATTCGATGTCCAGGGCGTGCAGGATGGAGGGATTCTCCAACGGGCGCAGCGTGTCCAACTCGGCCTTGAGGCGGTCGATGTCATCCAAAAGCTCGGCCAAATCGGGATTTTGCATGGGGGTTCCAGTGGTTCAGGGTTCGGCGCATTGAGCGATGGGGCCGAAGCCGATGGTAACGCTGCCCTTGGCCTTGGCGATCAACTGCGCGAATGGATTGCGTACCCGGTATAGCTTGGGCGTGGCCGAGCCGCAGTTGAACACGGTATACAGCCAGTAACGGTCGCCGAGGTTGCAAGCGCGCGCCCACTCGTTCTCGGTCAACTCGATGTCCCCGGTTCCGGCACGGCCCTTGACTTCGATGCCGCGCTCCTCGCGGCCCAGCCTGGAATAGAGATCGAAACCGGGATAATCGGCCAGCCCGGCCAAACGGGCTTGCGCGGGCGTGGACACGTCGCGGACCACCGCGCCCCGCGAGGTCTCATAGGCCATCGCGATATCCATTGCGATGCGCTCGACTTCGGCGTCGCGGGCTTGGATGTCCTCCGCTTTCTGTGAGGGTTGCACCAAGACCGTCGCGATGATTTCCACCGACCCCGGACGGATGAGTTCGGGTTCCCGCCGCACTTCCGCCAGGGCGCGTTCCCGGCGCTCGCCCAAGCCGCGTTGTTGCCGCTTGACCTGGTCCAATTCCGCCGCCGCGCCGGATTGCCCATCACGGACCCGCTCCATCTGGCGCTTGCGGGCGGTGGCCAGTTCGGACTCTTGAACGCTTGGTGTGAATTGATTTGGCCGAATCCAACGCCCGGACGGAGAGTACGGGGGCGCGGAAGACTCTGAATCCCATCTGGATTCGGAGCACGGCGATGATCGATTTCGAGACCTTCCTGACCGCCCTGTACGTCTTCGTCGAAGACTTCTGCAAAAGCCGGTGGGCACCGGAAAGATCGCGGGGCGCACCGGCGGGGTTGACGCGGAGCGAGGTGGTGACCCTGGCCATCGCGGGTCAGTGGGAATGCTTTGGGAGCGAACGCGGCTTCTACCGCTACGCGCAGCGGCACCTGCGAGGGGCTTTTCCCGGCTTGCCCGACCGCAGCCAGTTCAACCGGCTGATCCGCCTGGCCCAGGACGACATCGCCGCCAGTTTCCGCTGCCTGGCGGAGGTTTTGCGCGAACCCGCCGACCTGTTCGAGGCCCTGGACGGCACGGCGGCACCGACCCGCGACGCCAAGCGCCGGGGGTTGGGATGGCTTCCCGGCCTGGCGGACATCGGCTGGAGCAACCGCCTGGGGTGGTTCGAGGGCTTCCACTTGCTGCTGGCGGTCGGCCCGGCCGGCGTCGTCACCGGTTTCGGATTCGCCCCGGCCAGCGCCAAGGACCAGCCCATGGCGGAAACCTTCTTCGCGGCGCGCCACCGGGCCGACGCCCGCCTGCCGACGGTGGGCCTGTCCGCCGACGTCCCCTACGTGACCGACAAGGGGTTCGAGGGCGAGGATTGGCACGCGCACTGGCGCGAGGACTATGGGGCGGAGGTAATCACCCCGCCCAAGCGGAACAGCCGCAAACCCTGGTCCCGCGCTTGGCGCCGTTGGTTGGCCGGTATTCGCCAGGTGGTCGAGACCGTGAATGGCAGTTTGCATCACATGTTCCGCCTGGACCGGGAACAGCCCCACGAGCTCGGCGGGTTCGCCGCCCGGATCACCGCCAAGATGGCGCTCCATAATTTCTGCATCTGGCTGAACCGGAAACTTGGAAGGCCTTCTTTGGCGTTCGTCGAATTGATCAGTTGGTGAAATTGAAATCACACCAAGCGTTTGATAGTCGTAAGCCCGGACCAGGGCAGCCTCGGTTTCCGTGAGGCGATCCCTGAACGCCATGGCCTTGAGTTCCGCCGCTCGGCCCAGAATATGGGAACGCAGGAACTCCGCTGCCGCCAAGCGATGGGTTTCGCCATGGGCCAGGAATTCCACCGCTCCGGGAGCCGCTTTGCGGTCTGGCTTGAGCAGGAGCAGATGCTCCACGGGCATTTCTTCCATGAACTTGTCCCCAGCTTGGCGTAAGCCGACCAGACGCTGTTCGAGGATTTCCTGGGTATGGAATGTGGGGAACCCCGGATCGGCGTCTCTGACCACCGCGATGCGGGCGACATGGAAAAGGTAGGGTTCGGTAGCGGAGACATCGACAAAGATCGCTCCGCGCCGCCCGGACGGACGGCATTTTTCCAGGGCCAGGGCGGAGAGTTTTTCAAAAACCGGTTCCCCAGGGTGCAGGAATATCGCATCGCGCCGATCATCGGGCCGGTACACGGTGAACTTGCCACGCGCCGCTTCCGGGTAGGTTTCGAGCAGGGGCATCAGACTGTCGAGCGCGCCCCGCTTGCGTGCCCGTAGGAAGAAATGGCCACCCAGGTCGCCAACGATATCGGCACCCGCCATCGGTACGGCGTATTCCAAGAAGCGGCGCACATAACCCGGCAACAACCGGCGCAATTCCTCGGTGGCCAGGGCATCTTGCAATTCGGGAAGCGCCCGGGCCACGTCCCCGCCGCCGGTGCCATAGATTCCCTCTTCCTGGGCCGCGATGGCACGGACCTGCTCCACAGTCAGTTGGCCCGTGATTGCGAGGGCTTCCCGTTCCGCCTCGTCGTCCGAGAGTACGGCCCGTTGCAGGTAGTCGGTCAAAGAAATTCCCTCGAACACCCTGCCGATCACATCGAACACCTTGTCGGAGCCAAGCGCCTTGCGGATGTCTTCCATCTTGTCGAGCAGTGTTTTGACGACCCGGCCTTCACGGGTTTTGCCCGCTACCAGGTTGACGATGGCGACCCGGTCCTTCTTTTGCCCGTAGCGGTGGATGCGGCCCATGCGCTGTTCCAGCCGTGCCGGGTTCCAGGGAATGTCGTAATTGACGAGTATCCAGCAAAACTGAAGGTTGATGCCTTCGGCCGCCGCGTCGGTACCGATGAAAAAGCGGCAGCCTCCCGCCGAGTTCGGGGCGCGGAAACGTTCGACCTGGGCATCCCGTTGCTGGAAATTCAGGCCCCCGTGGATGTAGGCGACTTGGTCGGTATACCCATGCGCTTCGAAGCGCCGGATCAGGAATTCGAGCGTATCCCTATGTTCGGTGTAGATAATGACCTTCTGGTCGGCGAATTCCGGCGATTTCAGCAGTTCCCCCATCCGTGCGAATTTGGATTCCTGGCCATCGGCATAGACGGATTCCGCCAGTCGGGCCAATTCGTTGACCTTGTCCCGCTCGACAATCAATTCCGCGAGGCTGGTCGCTATGAAATCGCCCAGGGCTTCGGTTTCCTCGCGTTCGTGCTCCTCGATCCCGTTTTCTATGGACTCTTCATCGGCGGTTTTGCCGGGATCGCCGAGGCTGTCCTTGACCTTCCTGTCCAGTTGCCGCTGGCGGGTGCGAAGCTCGGCTTCGGGGATGCGCCCGGTTTGGATATCCTCGATCAGGCCATCGAGCTTTTCCCGTCGTTTGCGGAACGAACACAACAGGGCCCAGGTGCTGCTTGCCAGCCGCCTTTGGAAAACGGTCATGGCGAACCGCGCCGCTTGCCTGTTCAGCAACCGGGCTTGGTTGTAGTAATGCTGGATGTAAGCGGTGGTCTCGTCGTATAGGGTTTGCTCGCCTTGGGTGAGTTCGAAGCTCATCGTGTCGCAGAGGCGCGGGGGATACAGGGGTCTTCCCTGAATATCGACCATTTCTTCCTTGACCCGGCGGATGAAATAGCGCGACCGTGCTTCCTTGGGGAAAAGATCGAACGCGGTTTCGGTGCTGAATAATTCCGGTTCGAGCAAACGCCAAAGGCAGTAGTACGGATAGGCCTTGCCCATGTGGGGCGTGGCCGTCAGCAGCAAGAGGTGCTGCGCCGACCAGGGCAGTTTCCATTCCGGAGGCAGGTCGCGGATCCCCGAGAGGGCTTCCGCCAGGCGATAGCGGTCGGTCGCGCGGAAGGTCCCATCGGGATCCCGGCTCGCGGATAACTTGTGCGCTTCGTCGAAAACGACGATGTCATAGGGTTGGGTCGATGAGTCGCTTAGGCAACGGAACAAGTTGCCGCCCCGGAGGCTATCCACGCTCACCACGATCCGGTCGCTGTCCGGTCCCAGGAATGGGTTTACGTCTTTGGCCCGCGCCCCGGAGATGATTTTGAAATCGAGTTGGAATAACGATTTCAACTCCCGGTGCCAGTTTCCCACCAAGCCGGCAGGTGCCACGATCAATAGACATGCTCCCAAGCTAACCTATTGTTTTTAATTATAATTTAAAATTCCAGAGGCCAGCACCAATATAAATGAAGGTATCTAATAAATGTGCCAGATGGTTTCTTGAGCGATGTACTAAACTATGCAGACATTTCATCCCGCCGATGGCATGCTCAACAGCCACGCGGGTTTTAGCAAGCTTCCGATTATGTTTCTTCTGTGTTGGTGTTAATTTCGGATCAGGATTCGCTTTGGACTTCTTTGGCTTTTTATGGGGGATTTGAATGGCCCGTGCGTGGGGATAATCATTTTTAATGCCTTGGAATCCGAGATCAACCTCGATAAGTTGCTTTTGAAACCATGGCAAGGCGGGCGGAAATTCCGTCTTAAACAGGGCATAGTCGTGGACACTTCCCGGCACGGTGGAGCTAAGGAATAGGATTTTCTTGGCGGGGTTGGCAATCACTAGGTTATTAACGCCGTGATGTTTTTTTTTACCGCTGTAGCGTTGCTCTTGTTGGGATTTATCCTGGGGCCTGAGGGTCGCCCGCTCCGTGCCATCAATGATGATAGTAGGTTGTTTTTCAAGGAGTCTATCCAGCGCCTCAACCGTCTTGACCGAACGTTCGGGAAGTGTTTTCAGATGGGCTAGGCTCGCTTGAAGGATGGGCAGCAGTGTTTCTAAATGATCGAAAGCATGGCCTCCACTGAAACCAAAGAGATAGCCCAGTACGTCGTAACTGGGATAGTTTTTCAAGTAATAAAGGACAAAAAACAGCCGGTGTCCAAAGCTAGATAGATAGCCTGGGAAAGCGGGGCTAGGCGCGTCGAGCGAAGGGCCACCGTACTGGTCACGATAAGTTGATTCAAAAGACAGAAGTAAATGCTTGAACTGATCTTTGGTAAGTCCGGTCAAGGCTTTGCAAACACGATCATTGCCGATGTCGTCAAGGCTGCTAAAGATCATTGTGGAAGCACCATTAAAAAGGATTCGTGGGGAATTGCGATTGATCTTACTCTGCGGACCTTGCAGTAACAATTATGAACAGAATATTTATGAGGCCTTGGGAACATCTCTAATATTCTGCGGAGGGTCCGGCGGGAGAGGCTTTCCCGGATGTAGAGGCCGGTCATGATGGTTTTGCCCGCACCGGCGTCGTCGGCCAACAAGAAACGCATCCTGCTTTGCGGCAGCATCCGTTGATAAACCGCGATGCGTTGGTGGGGCAGCGGATCGACCTGGCTGATTTCCGTCGCGAACGAGGGATTGAACAAGTGCCCGTAGGAAAGCCGTTCGCCTTCGATCAATATCCGGACTTCGTCTGGATTTCCCAGGAAATCGAGTCGGCAGACAGGTTCGATTGGTCCTGGGGCATTGCTTGCTTGTCCATCAGTTTGCCTGCACTGGTTCGCCAATCCACGTAGTTTGGCGATGCCCATGGCGGAAGGTTTGGTCTGGCCGTTTTCCCATCGGTTCAAGGTTACGAAGGACACGCCGAGCAGGTCAGCGAATTGCTGCTGGGTGAGCCCTAATTGCTGGCGGATCGCTCGAATCTTGTCCGGGTCCATGGTGATGACGTCGGTTTCCTGTTGGGAAGGAAAACGAGGATAGCAAACCCGGCCTTTGATTCAAGTGCCGCCTCTAAGTACAGGACAAAAACCTAACTGCTTGATTGCCAAAGGCGTAAACTATCCGGCTTTTACCTCCGATGGCTGACCCTCATCAAGACCTCAAGGCCGTCCTGTCCGAGCACCTGCCGTGGCACGGGGCCCGGATCGGCTTCCTCGCGCATTTCCTGCTGGCCCTGCTCAAGGTGCGCAGCGTCAACCTGGCGGAACTCGCCACCGGCTTCGGCGGTCCGGCCAAGGTGGAGTCCCACTACAAGCGGCTCCAGCGCTTCTTCCGCGCGTTCGAGTTGGACCAGGACGTCCTCGCCCGCCTGTTGGTGCGGCTGGTCCCGGTCGGCGACGGCCCCTGGCGGCTGACCCTGGACCGCACGAACTGGAAGTTCGGCCTGGCCGAGATCAACTTCCTGGTCCTGGGGATCGCCCACCGGGGGATGGCCGTGCCGGTGTTCTGGAGCGTCCTCGGCAAAGCGGGGAACTCCGACACCGCCGAGCGCATCGCGTTGATGGAGCGCTTCCTGAAGGTCTTCGGCACCGCCCGGATCGCCGCCCTGCTGGCCGACCGCGAGTTCATCGGCGAGGACTGGTTCCGCTGGCTGCAACAGAAGGGCATTCCCTTCCACCAGCGCCTCAAGCGCGACACCCGCGTTCCCAACAGTTGGAACCGGATGATGCGCTTGGACCAATTGTTCGGCTCGCTCCGGCCCGGCGAGACCCACCGCCTGGTCGGGCGCCGTCCGGTGTGGGGCTGCTTCGTCCACCTCTCCGCCCTGCGCCTCGACGACGGCGGCTTCCTGTTCATCGCCTCCTCCGGCACCCCACAGGCCGGGGCCATCGACGCCTACGCCGACCGCTGGCAAGTGGAAACCCTGTTCGGCGCTTTGAAATCCAGGGGCTTCAACTTGGAGGATACCCACCTCACCGACCCCAAGCGCCTCGCCAAGCTCATGGGCCTGCTTGCCCTGGCCTTCGCCTGGCCCTACCGCACCGGCGAACTGCTCCACGACGGCCCCAGCCCCGTCCGTCAAAAAAAACGCTGTCGCGCCCCCTCAAGTCCCTCTTCCGCCACGGACTCGACTTCCTTCGCAACACCGTCCTGAACCCAACCGAGAAGTCCGATGAGTTCGCCTGGGCATTGCGGGTTTTGTCCTGTACATAGGTGCCGCCTATATCGGGTGATATAAAGCTTTATGAGAATCCTCTCCGTCCGGGCTTCGGCATGGATAATACAAAGAAGATTAAAACAAAGAATAGAAGAATAGAGGCCGAAAAATGGATGTTTTTGTTTTTAAAAACAAGTGTTTGTAATTTAGAGGTGGCCCCGATTGTTTGAACAAGATTTAAGCCGGGATAAGTGGATACCCTGCTGGGTTAAGCGACCTTGGGAAGGGCCGGTCGGGGTTTAAAGTAGACCTCATCCGGGGTTTGGCTGTCCAGGCTCGAATGGGGCCGCCGGGTATTGTAGAAATCCAGGTACCGACCGATGGATTCGCGGGCTTCCCGGACCGAGTCGTAGGCTTTGAGGTAAACCTCCTCGTACTTCACCGTCCGCCAGAGGCGTTCGACGAAGACGTTGTCGCGCCAGGAACCCTTGCCGTCCATGCTGATGCGGATGTTCCGGCCCGTCAGCACCTCGATGAACTCCCCGCTGGTGAACTGGGAACCTTGGTCGGTGTGGACGATATCCGGCGGGCCGTAGCGGCGCAGCGCCTCCTCCAGGGCCTCGACGCAGAAGCCCGCGTCCATGGCGACCGATACCCGATGGGCCAGGGCCTTGCGGCTGGCCCAGTCGAGGACCACGCACAGGTAGACGAAGCCCCGTGCCATCGGGATGTAGGTGATGTCCAAGGCCCAGACCGCGTTGGGCCGGTCGATGGTCAGGCCGCGTAGCAGATAGGGATAGACCTTGTGGGCCGGATGCCTCTGGGTGGTTTTGGGACGCCGGTACAGGGCTTCGATGCCCATGCGGGCCATCAGCGTGGCCACATGGCGGCGTCCGACCCGGAAGCCTTCCCGGTTCAGGGTGTCGCGCAGCAGCCGGGCGCCCATGAACGGGTGTTCCAGGTGCAACGCGTCGATCCGCCGCATCAGCGCGAGGTCCGACTCCGGCACCGGCTTGGGCGCGTAGTAGGCGCCGCCCCGGCTGATGCCCAGCAATTCCGCCTGTCGGGTCAGGGAAACATCGTGGTCCCGGTCGATCATCGCTTTGCGCTCAGCTTTCCGGCCTTGCTGAGCGCGCCGGATAAAAAATCGATCTCCAGCGCCTGTTGGCCGATCTTGGCGTGCAGGGCTTTGAGGTCCACGGCGGGTTCGCTTTTGTCGTTCTCGCCACCGAACACGCTGGCGGCCCGTTCCAGAAGTTGGCTCCGCCACTCACCGATCTGGGTCGGATGGATATCGAATTCCTGCGCCAACTCGGCCAGGGTCTTTTCGCCCCGCAGGGCCGCCAGGACCACTTTGGCCTTGAAACTCGCTGAATGGTTGCGGCGTGGTCGTTTGCTCATCGTATGCTCCAGTCCATCGGCGTTGCCCACGCCGTCAGGGAGCAGTTTATCCACTTAGCCGACTGTTCAGATTTCCGAGACCACCTCTGGGCCACGACCTCCACATCCCCGGCCCGCCGCAGGGCGTGCAGCGCCCAGGCCGAATCCTTGCCGCTGCTCCACGCCAGCAGCGCGCGGGGGCGCGGCCCGCTCATCCGCCGGCCTTCGGCTTCAAGCCCAGCCTGGGACGCCCGTTGTCCCGGTCATTGGACGCAGGGGTGCCCCGGACCTGCGGGGCGGATGCCGGAACCGGGGCCGGTTCCGCCGCCTTCGCCCCCTTGTCGAACACCTGGATGCCCGCCGACTCCACCACCCCGTCCTTGAGGTTGCCGGAGATCGTCACCACCGGGCTGGCCGCCTCGCGGAACGCGGCCTGGGCCTTGCGGAACGACTTGGGGTTGAGCAGGGCGTCGTAGTATTTGCCGTCGGCCTCGATGGTGACGGACAGGGTCTTGATCCCCACGGTGTCGAGGTCCAGCGCGGCGCGGAAGGTCGCGGGGTCGAGGACCAGGGTGATCTTGGCCTGGGCGGCGGAAAAGCGGATTTTCGGCATGGGGTTTCCTTGGGCGTCGGTGGGGTGTTCCAGCCTCGCGGCCAGGAAGAGGCGCCGCTTCTCCTTCTTCGGGAGGCGGCTGCCGGGGTCGGCGAGCGTGGCGGCGGCTTCCTTCCGGTGGACTTCCGACACGAAGCCCGCCGGTTCGCCTTCGAGGCCCACCCGTGGCCTGCCCGCCGCCAGCGCCGCGAGGTATTCCGGGGTGGTGGTGTAGAGCCGGAGCGCGGCGGACAGGTGGGCCCGCGTGTAGCCCTCGGGCGGCTTGATCTTGTGGTGGATGTAGAGCGCCAGCGGCATGACCGCCTCCGGCCCGCTGGCGAACGCCTTGGGATAGAGCGCGCGCAGTTCGGCCAGCAACCGTTCCTCCCGCTTGGGTTTGGGTGGCTTGGTCGGCTTGCCGGTGTCCGCCGTACCGGGGCCGGGTGTTTCCATGTCCTGTGTCATCTTCGGTGTCGTCTCCTGTTTGGATCGCGCCAGGCCGGGCGCGGCGCGGCATTATCCCACCGCCCGGTAGCCGCGCCGCCCGCGCTGGCGTTCGACCCCGGCCAGTTTGGCCCGGGCCTCCTCGTAGCTCCCGCAGGGTATCCGCCGGACCCGCCCCAGCGGCGAACCCCGGCGACCCCACACGCGGGTCAGCACCCAGCCGCCCCACAGGTCTTGCCCGATATGGGCCTCGTAGTAGCGGGTTCCCTTTTCCCAGCGGATGATGTGTAGCGGTCCTTCCCCCGCATTGCTATTAGGCATGGCTTGATGCGGAAGCGGTAAGCGAATAGAAATTAGCGGTATCCGGGACGTGTAGCAAGTTGCTACATGGCATGAGTAATGCCGTGTTATCTTACACGTATTCAATCAATGACATACACGAATGGCACCCAGGAAATCAACCAAGACCATCGCGGTCACCAACCATAAGGGAGGCTGCGGCAAGACCACGACGGTCGTCAACCTCGCCGCGGAGTTCGCACGGCTCGGCTTGTCGGTGCTGGTCGTGGACCTCGACCCGCAAGCCAACGCAAGCCTCCATATCGGCAAGAAGCATCCGAGCGAGATACCCGTCACCTGCGCCGAATTGCTGCTCGCGGAAGCGGAAAAACTGCCCCTCGCCATCCACGAGGAAACGAATATCGAGGGGGTTTCCCTCATCTACGGATCGCTCGCCCTGGGCAAGACGGAAGACGATTTGCGGGACCAGACGCCGCGTCCGTCCGAGGAACTGCGAAGCAAGCTAACGCCGCTCGAAGGCTTGTACGATGTCGTCCTGTTGGATTGCCCGCCCAGCCTCAAGCTACTCACCAGCAACGCCCTCGCCGCCGCCACCCACCTCATCATCCCCATCGAATCGGGTTCCCAATATGGGATGTACGGCGTCACCGACCTCATGCGCCATGTCGCCAAGATTCGGAGGATCAATCCGGGTTTGGACCTCCTGGGCGCTTTGCTCATCAAGCACGACGAACGGCAAACGGTATGCAAACTGATCGAAAACACGGCGCGGGAGCAAATCGGCAAGTTGCTCCCGGTGAGGATTTCCACCAGCACGAAGATCAATCAAGCGGCCATCGCGCAAATGAGCCTCCATGCCCTGGACCGGAGCGCGAAAGTGGCGCGGGAATTCCGGCAACTCGCGGCAACCCTGGCCAAGAACCTTGACCTGACCCAGAACGGCGTGGAGTAGCGCGATGGCAAAGAACATCAAGGACATGCTGGCCCAGAAACTGGCCGAAAATAGCAAACGCCACTCCGATGCCAGCCAGGAGCCTTTCTTCGAGGCCGGGCGGCAGCACGTCAAACTCCCGGTGGATGGGATCGACGCCAACCCCTACCAGCCACGGCGGGCCTTCCCGCAAGATGAACTCGAAGCGCTGGCGTCTTCCATTTCCGAGGCCGGATTGCTGCAACCCGTCAGCGTCAGGGCCGTAGGCGACCGCTACCAACTCATCGCCGGTGAAAGGCGCTGGCGTGCCCATAAGCTACTCGGGCGCGCCACCATAGAAGCGCTAATCATCCCGGTGGAAGAGGCCGACATGGCGATCCTGGCCCTGGCCGAGAACATCGACCGGGAGAACCTGAGCGACTACGAAATCGGCAAGGCGTTGCGGCAAGTCGAGAACCTTTTCCCGACCAAGAAGAAGCTTGCCGAAGCCTTGGGCATGAACCGGGAGGACATGTACCGCTACTTCGCCTTCGAGGCTTTGCCGGAAAGCGTACTCTCGCGGCTGGACTCGAACCCACGCCTTCTATCCCGCTCCGCCGCCACGGACATCAAGCGCGTTCTACAGCAACCGGAAGCACCGGAGCTAGCCTTGACCCTCCTGGCCGAGGCCTGGGAAAAGCTGGAAACCCGTGAGATCGAGCAAACCAAGATCGCGGTGTACATCGCCAAAGGCCTGCGGACCCAAACCCACCAGCAGGGAACAAGCCACGACCGGACGGAAACCCGGCAATTCACCTCCAAAGGCAAGGTCGTGGGTTCCTATTCGGCGGATAAAAAAATCCTGGCCTTCAAACTCGACGCCAACACGTTGAGCGAAACCCAGCGGGAAAGGCTGATTCAATTCATCGAGGGCTTGATGGAGGAAGGCGTGTAGCAAGTTGCTACATGGGTTTCAATCCACTCCCGGAGGTTAATCCGGGAGATATTTCCTTGCGGGTCAGCGCGACCATGGCGCACATGTTTCGTAAGCGTCCAGCGCTACCCCCGCCACCAACCATTCCCACTGCGCCGGCGTCAGCGCGAACCCGCCCCGGTGCAGCCGCCGCTGGCACAGCCACACCCCGTTCCCGTCCCACACCAGCAGCTTCAGCCGTGTGCCCGCCTTGTTCCGGGAGATGAACCCCCGCCGGAACACGGCGACCGGCCCAGCCGGTGCTGGACATGGGCCGTCAGCCCGTCGATGCCACGCCTCATGTCCGCCGGCTCGACCACCAGCCATGTTGCCGCACCGCCTTCTTGAAGAACCGCAAGGCGGCTTTCTTGTCGCGATGCAGTCAGCAAAAAGTCGATGGTTTGACCATCGCGATCCACAGCCCGGTAGAGATACTTCCGCTCGCCCTTGACCTGGATATAGGTTTCGTCCATCCGCCGCTTTTGCCCACCGGGCGCTTCTTGTTTTTCCGGAACGCGGCTTCCAGTTGGGGCGTGAACTTCCGGACCCAGCGGTAGATATTCGAGTGATCCACCACCACGCCGCGTTCCGCCATCATCTCCTCCAGGTTCCGGTAGCTGAGCGGATAGGCCAGGCACCAACGGGCGCAAATCAGGATGATGGCTTTCTCGAAGCGGTGGCCTTTGAGATCGATCATGCGGGGAACCAGGAGCGGTGTTCTTACTGAACGGTTACCTTACCGAAGCCGGGATGCTCCACGCTAATGCAACAAAACCATATGTTTTCATACGAAACTGCGAAGCAGGATGAAAAGACGTTTCTCAGCTTGACGAGTTTGACGAGCTTGACGGTCCAAGAGTTTTCCGAACTGTGTTCCATGGGACTCGCGAATTTATCGTTTTTGTCGTTTTTATTGATTTCTTTACTATCCTTGGGTCGGAGATCGAAGCAAATTCAAGTTACGAGCGTGCCAAAATTCGCCCGGGGGGCTAACGCATGGTTCGCTCCGCATCCATTTCGAGAACGGTAGCATAGGAGATTCAACATGGGCCTAGTCAAAAAACCCATCACCGGAACAACCGCCACCGAAGGCCGCTCATCGGCGGCTTCGGCCAGGGATGCGGAAGCCCAGCGCAAACGGGCGCGCACCCTAGCCAAACAGCAGCAGGCCGCCGAGCGCATCGCCGCCGCCACGGCGCAATTATCATCGGGTATCAACGAAGCAGCTTCCGCCGCCGAAGAATTGAAGCGCGCCTCCGACCAGATCGCGACCGGGGCGGAAGAGGCGTCCGGCGCGGCGCAAGAATCCCTCGCGGCCTTCAAGCAGGTCGAAATCGCCATCCAGCGCCAAATGCAGAACGCGGATATCAGCCAGGCCAAAATAGAGGCCACCCAAACCCTGGTGGCCAAGACCAGCGGCGATATCGCCACCTTGGTGACCAACGTCGGCATCGCCGCGCAGCGCCAGGCGTCCTCGGTGGAGATGGTGGGCGAACTGGAAAAACAGGCGGCCAATATCGGCGACATCATCAAGGCCGTGGTCCGCATCGCCGACCAAACCAATCTCCTGGCCTTGAACGCCGCCATCGAGGCCGCCCGCGCCGGCAAGCACGGCAAGGGCTTCGCCGTGGTGGCCGACGAAGTGCGGACGCTGGCCGAAACCTCGGAGAAAAGCGCCAAGCAAATCCAGGATTTGGTGGGGCAGATCCAGCAGGAAGTGAAAACCATCGCCGAAGGCATCACCACCGCCGCCAAGACCGTCGAAGGCGAAGTGGAAAACGGCAAGAACATCACCGTGCAATTGGAGCGGATCCGCGCCGACGCCATCGAAATCGTCGGCGGGGTGCGCGAAATCGCCACCGGTGCCCAGCAGTCCGGCGTCGCCGCCCAGCAGGCGCTCAAGGGGTCGGAGAACATCGCTTCGGCCGCCGAGGAGCAATCCGCCGCCGCCGAGGAATCGGCGAAAACCGTGGAAGAGCAAGCCCAGGCCCTGGCCCAATGCGAACAGACCGCCAAGACCCTGTCGGATCTGACGGAAGACCTCAAGAATTCCACGGATATCGCCAAGAGCGCCGAGGAAGTGGCTTCTGCGGCCGAGGAACTCTCCTCCGCCGTTTCGGAAATCAACCGTTCGGGCACCCAGATCATGGCGGCCCTGGAACAAATCCGCAAAGGCGCCGAAATCCAGTCCTCGGCCAGCGAGGAATCCGCCGCCGCCATCACCCAGATCGAGAAGGGCCTGGAGATCGCCTTGGCCCGAGCCACCACCAGTGGCGAAAAGGTCGGGGCCATCAAAAGCTTGTTGGCGGCGAACAAGTCCTCGGTGGACGCCTTGATCGAGGGGGTTTCCTCGTCGGCGGTGGCGTCCAAGACCAGTATCAAGCAGATCAAGGATCTGGAACTGGTTTCGCGGCGCATCGACAAGATCGTCGACGCGATCACCACGGTGTCCATCCAGACCAACATGCTGGCGGTCAATGGCTCCATCGAAGCCGCGCGGGCCGGCGAGTTCGGCAAGGGTTTCGTGGTGGTGGCCACCGACATCCGCAACCTGGCCCACGATTCCGCCGAGAACGCCGATCGCATCAAGGATTTAGTCAAGGCGGTACAGGACCAGATCGGCGTGGTGGGACGCGACCTGGAAGAAATCCTCGCCGCCGCCATGGGCGAAGTGGAAAAGGCCAAGAACTCGACGGCCAATCTGGTCCTGATCGAAACCGACATCGCCGCGGTGGAAACCGGCGCCAACGAAATCCTGGCCGCCGCCAACGAGATCGCCGCCGCCATCGCCCAGGTGAAAAAGGGGGTGGAGCAAATCTCCGCCGCCGCCCAGGAAGCGGACAAGGCCGTCACCGAAGCCGCCGCCGCCGCCAAGCAGCAATCGCAAGGCGCCGAGGAGTTGGCCGCCGCCATCGAGGAAATCGCCTCCCTCGCGGACGAACTGCAAAGCGCTTGATCGGAGGACCTCAGCATGACCACAGAACTTCTGGAAGAACGGGGGAATTCCCCGCCGCCGGTGGACGATGCGGTCGGGGCGGAAGCCTCCGACACCCGCCAGTTCGTGACCTTCATCGCGGGCGGCGAGGTCTTCGCCGTCGATATGGCCCCCGTGCAGGAAATCATCCGCGTGCCGGGCGTGGTGCGTGTGCCCTTGGCACCGCATACCCTGGACGGCTTGGCGAACCTGCGCGGCAAGGTGCTGCCCATCATTTCCCTGCGCCGGATCTTCGGCTTCTCCGAAGTCGAATACGACGAGGCCACCCGCGCCGTGGTGATCGACATCGGCCAGCCCTTGGGCTTCGTGGTCGACCGGGTCGCCAGCGTGGTCGGCGTGGACGCGGGCAAGATCGAGGATGTGGAGAGCATCCAAGGCACCGTGAAGACCGAGTTGCTTTCCGGCCTCATCAAGGATGTCGGCGGGCACGCCATGATCATGGTGCTGGATTTCGCCAAGCTGATCGCCCAGGAATTCGCCGATATCGCCGCGCTCGCCAAACGACGGGCCGGCCTGGGCGCGGGTCCGGGCCTGTCCGGCGAACCGCGCGACGAGGAGGAGGAAACCAGCGACGAACTGCAATTGGTGAGCTTCGAGGTCGCGGGCCAGGAATACGCGATGGACATCAAGGATGTGCAGGAGATCGTGCAAGTGCCGGAGCTGATCGTCCATGTGCCGCGCTCCGAATCGCATGTGCTGGGCGTGATGACCTTGCGCAACCGCCTGCTGCCCCTGGTCAGCCTGCGCCGCATGTTCGACCTGCCCATCCGGGATGCCGACGAACGTAGTCGCATCGTCGTGGTGGCCTTGGGCAGCGCCTCGGTGGGCGTGGTGACGGACACCGTGAACGAAGTCCTGCGCGTGCCCAGGAACGAGGTGGACGCCATCCCGCCCTTGCTGGCCCGCGAGGGGAATTTGGCCGACATCACCGATATCTGTCGATTACAGGGCGGCAAGCGCCTGGTGTCGATCATTTCCGCGGGCAATTTATTCGGCCACGCGGCCATCAAGGAGGCTTTGAACACCGTGGATACCTTGCAAGACGACGATGAACAGCGGGTCGCGACCCTGGATGACGACGCGGTCGACGACGACGAGCAGGTCGTGGTGTTCCACTTGGGCAAGGAAGAGTTCGGGGTCCCCATCGAGAGCGTGCAGGAAATCGTGCGCGTCCCCGAGGAATTGACCCATGTGCCCAAGGCGCCGCCCTTCGTCGAGGGCGTCATCAACCTGCGGGGCGCGGTGCTGCCGGTGATCGACCTGCGTCGGCGGCTCGGCCTACCGGTCCTGGAACGCACCGACCGCCAGCGCGTCATGGTGTTCCTGATCCATGGGGCGCGCACCGGCTTCATCGTCGACGTGGTGACGGAGGTGCTCAAGATCCACAAGAGCGCCATCGAACCCGCGCCGCGGCTATCCGGCGAGCAGGCCAACCTGCTGGCCCGCATGGCCAATCTGGAAAAGCAAAAGCGCATGGTGCAATTGATCGAACCGGCCCATCTGGTGGAAGGACGCGAACTCGCCGACCTGGCCGGAATGGCGGCCTGACCGGGTGGGGAGGTGCCGTGATCAAGCTGCTCATTGTCGACGACTCGGCGCTGATGCGCCGCCAGTTGACCCAATTATTCCTGGATGAAAACGATTTCGAGATCCGCCAGGCGCGCAACGGGATCGAGGCCGTGGCGGAAAACCGCGAATTCGAACCGGATGTGGTGACGCTGGACATCAACATGCCCGAGATGGACGGCATCACCGCGCTTTCGCTGATCATGGCCGAACGCCCGGTGCCGGTGGTGATGGTGTCCTCGCTCACCGAGCAAGGCGCGCTGGCGACCTTCGAGGCGCTCAACCTGGGCGCGGTGGACTATGTCGCCAAACCGGGCGGGACGATTTCGCTCAGCATCGACACCATCAAGGACGACCTGATCGGCAAAGTGCGTACCGCCGCCCGCGCCAAGATCAAGGGCAAGGGTGCCAAGGGCTTGGCGCAACGGCTGCGGGAGGAGCGGGAAAAAGTCGCCGCCCGCCCGGTGGCCGTGCGGCGCGGCGTGGCGGGCGAAGGCCTGGTGGTGATCGGCGTCTCCACCGGCGGGCCGCGCACGCTGGAGGACATCCTGCCGCAACTGCCGGCGGATTTCCCCTGGCCGGTGCTGGTGGCCCAGCACATGCCACCCTCGTTCACGCGGCCTTTCGCCGACCGCATGAACGGCTTGTGCGTCCTCAACGTGGTCGAAGCCGCCCAGCCCATGGCCCTGGAACCCGGCACCATCTATATCGGCAAGGGCGGCGCGGACATGGTGCTGGGTCGGCGCAACGGGAAACTGACGGTGTTGGCCAAGCCGGAAAACAAGGAATTCCTCTGGCACCCGTCGGTGGAACTCCTGGGCCGGTCGGTCCTGGAACATTGCGATCCGGCGCGGGTGGTGGCGGTCATGCTGACCGGCATGGGCTACGACGGGGCCGACGCCTTCACCGAGATCAAGAAGCGCGGCGGGCGCACCATCGCCGAATCGGAAGAAACCGCCGTCGTGTTCGGCATGCCGGCCGAACTCATCAAGCGCGGTGGCGCATCGGTGGTGATTCCCAATGAAAAGGTCGCCGCCCAACTGAATACCTGGGCGTCGCGATAACAATAAAAAAGGGGGGAACGATGGCTTTAATCAGGCAAGTGGCCCACGAGCGCATCGACGAGGATCAGCGCAAGCAAGGACGGGACTGCGCCAGTCTCGCGGCGGCTCTGACGGATGCCAATCCCACCGCCCGCCGCTGGGCGGCGCGGGATTTGGCGGCCTGCCCGGACGCCGCCGCCGCCCTGGTGGCCTGCTTGCGGCGGGAACAAGACGCCTCGGTCCGGGAGGTGATCCTCACCACCTTGACCGGCTTCGGCAATGCAACGGCGGTGGCGGGCCTGCTCGATTGCCTCAGGAGCGAGGACGCGGCGCTACGCAACGAAGCCATCGACGCCCTCAAGCAGTTGCCCGAACAACTCGGCCCCATCATGCGGCGGCTGTTGGCCGACCCCGACCCGGACGTGCGCATTTTGACCGTGAACATCCTGGAATCCCTGCGCCATCCCGAGGTGGAAGCCTGGCTGATCGAAGTCATCGACCAAGACCCCCACCTGAACGTCTGCGGCACGGCGGTGGATTTGCTCGGCGAGGCGGGATCGGCGGCGGCGCGGGAGCCGCTATTGCGCCTCAAGGCGCGCTTCCCCGACGAACCCTACATCCAATTCGCCGCCGATTTGGCCCTGAAACGCCTCGCGGAGGAATAACCCGATCATGGGCACAATCGCCATCAGTGACGGGGATTTCCAGAAATTCCGGGAATTCTTCTACCGGAAAACCGGCATCCACTTCGAATCCTCGAAGCGTTACTTCGTGGACAAGCGGTTGCTGGAACGGATCGAGGACACCGGCAGCGCCAGTTTCCGCGAATATTTCGTCATGCTGCGCTTCCAGTCCTCGGGCGAGGAATTGCAAGCGCTCACCAACCTGATGACGGTCAACGAAACCTATTTCTTCCGCGAGGAATACCAGTTCCAATGCCTGGCGCAGTCCATCCTGCCGGAAATCACCGCCAGCCAGCGCCCCGGCAAACCCATCCGCATCTGGGTGGTCCCTTCGTCCTCCGGCGAGGAACCCTATTCCATCGCCATTTATCTGCTCGAATATTGGGCGGGCATCAATGATTGGGATGTCGAGATCATCTCCTCCGATATCGATACCCGGATCCTCGGCCTGGCCCGCGCCGGGCTTTATTCCCCCCGTTCGGTGCTGCAACTGCCGGAGCCGCTGCTCAAAAAATATTTCACCCCTACGGGCGATCACTACCAGATTTCCGACGATCTGCGGCAGGCGGTCGAATTCACCCGGGTGAATCTCAACGAACCGGGGGATACCCGGCCCTACCGCGATTTCGATGTGGTCTTCTGCCGCAACCTCTTGATCTATTTCGACGAACTATCGCGCAAGGCCGCCGCCGAAACCCTTTACGACGCGCTTAACCCGGGCGGTTTCCTATGCCTCGGCCACTCGGAATCCATGAGCCGCGCTTCCGGGCTGTTCAAGGTGCGCAAATTCCCCGAGGCCGTCGTTTACCAAAGGCCTTCGGAGGCGAGATGAAACGCATCCTGATTGTCGACGACGCCGCCACGGTACGCATGTACCACCGCACCCTACTCGAAGCCGGGGGCTACATGGTGGAGGAAGCGGTCAACGGCGTCGAAGCGCTGGAAAAATCCCTCAGTGAACCCTTCGACCTCTATCTGGTGGATATCAACATGCCCAAGCTGGATGGCTACGGTTTCCTGCGCGAATTGCGCGGCCAGGACCTGCCCCAGACACCGGCCATCATGATTTCCACCGAAGCGGCCGGGCACGACCGGAAACGGGCGCTGGCCGCCGGTGCCAACCACTATCTCATCAAGCCCGTGAAGCCGGAACAATTCCTCGTGCCCGTGCGCCTGCTGCTGGGGGAGGAAAGCCCATGAACCCCTTGCTCGGACAATTCCTGACCGGGGTCCGTGGCTTCCTGCAAGGGATAGGCGGGAAACTGACACCACCGCCCCCCCAGGTCTTGGTCCCGGCCGAGACCGCGCCCAGCGCGATGAAACGCGTATTGATCGTCGACGATGCCGCCACAGTGCGCCTATACCACCGCGATATACTCGAAGCCGGGGGCTACGCCGTGGAAGAAGCCGTCAACGGCGTCGAGGCCCTGGAGAAATCCCTGCGGACGCCGTTCGACCTCTATCTGGTGGATGTCAACCCGCCCCGGCAGGATGGTTGCGGCTTCCTGCGGGCACTGCGCGGCCAGGACCTACCCCAGGCACCGGCCATCATGGTTTCCACCGGGGCGGCCGCCCATGACCGGAAGCTGGCCCAAGCCATCGGCGCCAATCACTATCTCGTCAAACCGGTGCAGCCGGAGCAACTCCTGATACCCGCACGCCTGCTGTTAGGAGAGGAAAACCCATGACCCCCTTGCTCGAGCAATTCCTTTCCGAAGCCCGTGAATTCCTGCAAGGCATCGGCGAAAAACTGATGAGGCTGGAGGACGACCCCGCCGACGCCGACCTGATGAACGAGCTTTTCCGTTTGGTGCATACCCTCAAGGGCAACAGCGGGCTGTTCGAACTCCCCGAAATGACCCGCGTTCTCCATGCGGGCGAAGACCTGATGGATGCCGTGCGCCAAGGCCGCGTCGCCTATTCGCGGACGCTGGCCGACCGTTTGCTGGACGCCATGGACTTTGTCGGCATATTGTGCGACGAGATCGAAGCCGGGAAAAACACCGGCCCGTCCCACGCCAGCGATTCGGCGCGCTTGGCGGAATCCCTGCATAAACTGATCGTAGACCCCCAAGCCGCCGGTAGCGCTCGCGATCCCGCCATCCCGGCCGCTACGGACGACTCGCCGGGACTTCCGGCGGCGGTCGTAACCACCACCGGCGCCAGCCTACCCCTCGCGGAAATACCGGAAGCCGCGCGCCTAGAAGCCTACCGTCGCGCGATGGATGGGGACGCCTTGCATTGGCTGGTCTATGACCCGGCGGAAGAATGTTTCTATCAAGGCGACGATCCCTTTTTCCGCGCCCGCCAAACGCCCGGACTGCTATGGGGCGAGGTCGCCGCCCGCGAGCCGTGGCCCGCCTTGGCCGAACTGGACGCTTACCGTTGCGTGCTGGAATTCCGCATATTGGCCGCCGCCCCCCTGGCCGCATTGGAAGAACACTATCGCTACGTGCCGGACCAAATCCAGATCCGCCCTTTAAGCGCGGAATGCTTGGGCGTGGAGGACGGCAAGGTGGCCGAAGACGCCGTGGGTTCCCGCCAAACCGGGCTATCCCCCGGCATAACGGCCCACGGGCTTCCACCGCAAATGGCCCAAGTGCTGACGGACTTGATCGCGACCCAGCGCGAGATACTCGCCCTGCCCATCGAGGCGGCATGGCACCTGGGGCGGATCAAGGCCACCGCCGCCGCGCTGTCCGGTTGCCTCCGGGCCATCGGTGCCATGGATGAGCTTCCAGCCTTGGAAGCGGCGACCGCCAAGGCCTTGGGTCAATCCACGGGGATGCCGTTGCTGGTCTGGCTGGATGGCAGATTCCCCCCGCCGACCGGGGCCGAAGCGGCCGCGGAGACGCTTCCCACGCCCCCCACCGAGGCCGCGCCGGAGCCGGTTCCCACCGTCCGGGCACCCGCGCCGGAAGCCGAGGCCGAAATCAAATTCGGCCGCCGCGCCGAGGACAACCCCGCGACGATGAAGAGCCTCCGGGTGGACCAGGTGAAGATCGACCGCCTGATGAACCTGATCGGCGAGATGGTGGTGGCCAAGAACGCCCTGCCCTATCTGGCGGGCCGCGCCGAGTCGGTGTTCAGATCGCGGGAACTGGCGCGGGAGATCAAGGCCCAGCACGCGGTGATCAACCGCATCGCCGAGGAAATGCAGGACGCCATCATGCAGGTGCGCATGATGCCCGTTTCGTTCGTGTTCCAGCGCTTTCCGCGCCTGGTGCGGGATATTTCGCGCAAGCTCGGCAAGGAAGTGAACCTGGTGCTGGAGGGCGAATCCACCGAGGCCGACAAGAACATCGTCGAAGCCCTGGGCGACCCATTGGTGCACATCGTCAGGAACAGCCTGGACCATGGATTCGAGATGCCCGAGGTGCGCCGGGCCATCGGCAAGCCGCCGGTCGGCACCCTGATCCTCCGGGCCAGCCAGGAATCCGACCGGGTCGTGATCGAGGTCGTGGACGACGGTCAAGGCATCGACCCGGCGGTGGTCAAGCGCAAGGCCTACGAGCAGGGCGTCATCGACGAAGCCACCCTGGAACGCATCGGCGACCAGGAGGCCGTCAACTTGATCTTCGCTGCCGGTTTCTCCACGGCGGCGGCGGTGTCCGACCTCTCGGGCCGGGGGGTGGGCATGGACGCGGTGCGGACCGCCGTGCAAAAGGTGAACGGCTCCCTCCATTTGGACAGCGAGAAAGGCAAGGGCACCCGCATCCGCATCGCCTTGCCGCTCTCCATGGCGGTGACCAACGTCATGATCGTCGAATCCGATAGCCAGGTCTTCGGCATCTCCATGGACAGCGTGGTGGAAACGGTGCGGGTGCCGCGCCGGGATATCCGCATGATCAAATCCAGCCAGGCCGCCGTATTGCGGGGACGGATCGTGCCCATAAAATCCCTCAACGCCCTGCTCGGCCTGGCCACGCCTCCCAAGCTCAGCGGCGATGACGAACTGGCCGTGCTGGTGGTGCGCTTGGGCGGCGAGCCCATCGGGCTGGTAGTGGACGATTTCCGCGGGACCGTCGACATCATCCTAAAACCCATGGCGGGCGTCTTGGCGGGGCTCTCCGCCTACACGGGCTCGGCCCTCATGGGCGACGGGACGGTGCTGATGGTGCTCGACGTCAAGGAGATTCTGTGATGGCCATCGAATTCACGCAAGACCTGGCCACGTTCCACGGGGTGATCGGCGTCGAGGACGCGGAAACCCTATTGGAATGGTTGCAAAACAGGCCCAGGGCGAAGGTGGACCTCTCGGCGTGTACCCACCTGCACCCGGCCAATCTGCAAGTGCTGATGGCGGCGAAAACCGCCGTGGGCGCCTGGCCGACCGACCCAGGCCTCGCCGCTTGGCTGAAGCCCGCATTGGAAATTTGAATCAGGAGCATCGCTATGGCACTCACCATCCTTATCGTCGACGATTCCGCCACCATGGTCATGAGCGTCAGGACCACCTTGGAAATGAACGGTTTCAAGGTGGAAACCGCCAACGACGGGGTACAGGCGCTAGCCAAGCTCAAGGCCGGGATGAAGCCCGACCTGATGATTACCGACATCAACATGCCCCATATGGGCGGGCTCGAACTCATCCAAAACGTCCGGGCGTTGCCGGGTTTCCGCTTCATGCCGATCCTGACGCTCACCACCGAAAGCCAAGCCGCCAAGCGCGACGAGGCCAAGAAACTGGGCGCCACCGGCTGGCTGGTGAAGCCCGTGTCCGGGACCGACCTGGTCAAGGTCATCAAGCAAGTCCTGCCGGGGGCTTGAGGGAGGCACGATGAAATTAGCGGATAAGCCTTCCGCCGGACCCAAACGGTTCCAGAATTGCGAAAACCGCCCGAAAGTTCCGGCGGCATCGCCAGATTTTCCCCAGTCCGGCTTTGGTAGTCGGTTGATGGGCGCGATTCTGGTGGCTGCAACGGTCAACGGCTTGATTGCCTGGTTCGCCTCGCCGTGGCTGCATGACAACCTGATTCATTCGTGGGGCCTGTCCGAAGGCAGGGAGATCGCTATCGGCACGCTGCTTTGCATGTTCACTTTCATCCCTTTATCGGCGATGAGCGCATGGCCGTTCGTTCGAGAGGAACTCGCCATGCTAAAGGGAAAAAATCATGTACGACAAAGGGTTGATCATCGATAAAAACGCTAGACAGCAATCCATTCAAAACGAATTAGTCCATGTCACCGCCTATATCAATATCCTGCGTGAGCAACTGGATGGCGCGATCAAGCAAACCGAAAGCGGCGTCATGGCGGTGATCGAGCGGATCAGCCAGGTGCATGGGCTCTCCCACGCCCAGATGGACCGCATCGGCAATTCCCTGCAAAACGGCATGGCCCTGGTGGATGTCATTGGGCAGCAGACCCACTATAACCACCAAGTGATCGGCGTCCTGGTCGGGCATATGGAAGGGCAGATCGCGGAATTGCGGAATAACCTGGATCGCCTTCATCGCCTCGCCGACGAAGTGGGCGCGTTATCCCCGCTGGTAGGCGTTATTTCCCAAATCGCCAGCCAGATCAACCTGCTGGCGCTCAATGCCGCTATCGAGGCCGCCCGGGCCGGCGACGCGGGCAGGGGGTTTGCCGTGGTCGCGGACGAGGTCAGGAAGCTTTCGGCCCAAACCGCCAATGCGGTGACGGACATTTCGCGCATGATCAGCGCCGCGACCCATGGCGCGGACACGGAATACACCGTCGCCAGGGAAGCTTTGGAAAGCCATCAATCCGCGTCCGAGCTAAGCCACGTCATCGATGAGCTGAGCGCCATGGAGCACCGCTTCGCCGAGGCAGCAAAATGATGATGGCGGTCGATCCATGGCGTCGACAAGGGCAATCAGGAGGTGGTCGAGAGACTTTCCGAAGCCTGGGCCATATCCAATTCCAGGATGTAGTGCGCCAGCGTATCGAGCATGTGCAATCCGCCCTGCACGAACTGGACGAGCATTTCCAGGGCTTGGTTGGGCATCCTGGGCGATCCCGACTGGGACGGACAGGTGACTCCCAGTTTGCGGACGCGCTTGGACGGCTATCTCGACCGCTATGTCATGACCAGAGCCAGCGCGATGCCCATTCCGCCGTGACGGGGGCCAAACGGGAAGAGGACGATGGCCCGAGGATCGAGCTTTTCTAGGGCGTGTCCTCAATATAGCGGTGGAAGCCAGGTAAGGCGCATTATCTTTATCAAAAGTTAAGATAAAGCCTTGTTAAAACGATTACCACCCTATCCAAACGGTGAAGCCAAGGCCCCGCACCACCCATAGACACCACCACTTTCGATTAACCGGGGACACCAAAGCGACGGGACAGCGCCAAGGCTCCATAGCCGGAATCTTCAATGCGAATTACGAGCTAACCGAGGAGTGATGAGCCGATCTGGGGTAGTCTCGCCGGGGATGTCCCCGACCCATTGGTTCCCCAAACATGGATTGGCAAACCCGGCTTATCACCCTCTACCTGTCTGTCTGCGAGCACTTCGCGCAAGGCCTTTGGATTCACGCCCAGCGCTTTGCTCCCCACGCCGACCTGGGCTTCACCGACGAGGAGGTCGTCACGATCTACCTGGCGGGCATCCTGGATAAGAAGCGGGAAATCCAGACGATCCACGGCCACGCCCGCGACTACTGGGCGGATTGGTTCCCGCGCCTGCCTTGCTACGGTGCCTATGTGCGGCGCCTGAACCGCTTGGCGGAAGTGTTCCCCGCGCTGCTGGAACGGTTGTGCCCCGAAGGCCCGTCCCCGACCCGCGTCGGCCTCGTCGATTCCCAGCCGGTGATCCTGGCCCAGCAGAGCCGACGGTTCAAGGCCAAGGTCGCCCGGCAGGAGTTGGCGAACAGCGGCTACTGCCCCACCAAAAGCTTTACTACCACGGGCTGAAAATCCATGTCGTCGGCGATTACCGGCCGGCACCCTGCCGCTGCCGCGCTATATCGGGGTCACGCCCGCCGGGATGAACGACGCCCCGGCCCTGGAAACCATCGCGCCCGTGCTTGCCTACCGGGAGTTGTACTCCGACAAGGCCTACGAATATCTCACCCGGAACCCCAACCTTCCATTCACGGTCCTGACCCCGGTCAAGAAGGAAAAGGGTCAGGAGCGCCTGGACTCCGCCGACCGCCTCTATTCCACCGCCGTTTCCCGCGTCCGCCAGCCCGTCGAGTCGCTCTTCAACTGGATACAGGAAAAAACCGGCATCGAATGCGCCAGCAAGGTGCGCTCGTTCCGGGGATTGCTCGTCCACGTCTTCGCCCGCCTTGCCGCCGCCATGTTCCTGTTGAGTTCATGCCTTCAAAGCGCGTAATTCGCATTTCAGATGATCGAAACCCATCCGGTCCGCCGTCAATGGTGAATATTCACCTTGACACCCCCTATTTTCCGGTTACGCCTTCCCCGACCCCCCAATGCTGGAACCCGGGTCGTCCCGGCCTTCCAGCCGCCGAGTTGGAACCCTGGCGACTTCCGGCATTCAAAGCGGATACCCCCGCGGAAGATTGCCGATCATGAAACCCACCCCCGGATGGGCGTTCCCCGCCATCGTGGCGACCCTGGCCTATCTCGGATTGGCCGTCCTCGGCTGGGGTGGCTTCGCCGCCTTCTTTTCCCATCCCACCCGGACCCCCTCGCGGCGACCACCTGGCGCTGTCCGGCGCGGCGCTGTTTTCCGGCGGGAACCTGAGCCCCGGCGAGCGCGAGGACCGCGCCAACCGCTGGATTTTCA
>NZ_FXAM01000006.1 GCF_900155475.1 Methylomagnum ishizawai
AATAGCTTTCAATGGACTGACATCACCGGTTTCAGAATACCTGAGGGTATCCTCTTATCAGGCGAGCTTGGTCGATGATTTTCTTTCCAGGCGTGATCCTGGTTTGCAGCAGGCTGTCTCCGAGGAAATCAGCGGACTATACGCCACCAGTAAAGAAGAAATTCCGGATACCGATCCTGACGCGGCCAATATCCGTTATGCCTGGATGCTGGATCGGCTTATTCCCGAGGCGGGACGACAGCATCCACACAGTTGGAAGGCCTATCGGGAAGCCGCGCAAATTGTCCTCGCCAAATTCTTCGAAACCTGCGACGCCTATGAGTATCCAGACAGCAATCCTGCCGCATAAGCATGTGCGCTTTTGCGATTCCATCGTCGGCCTGGCGGGGTTCCTGCGCCAGTTATTGGAGGAACCCCGGACCATCGATGAGCTATGGGCGCTGCTGGACCGTGAGAACTCCGGTTGGCCCGTGCGTCCGACCTTTACGAACCTGGTGCTGGCCGTGGATATTCTGTTCGCGATAGGACAGGTGGCGGAGGCCACGAATGGCCGGGTGCGCCTGGTGATGACCCATGAAACTGATTGAACTGTCCAGCGACAAACCATCCTTCAAAACCCTCCGGTTCAATCCGGAGGGATTGACGCTGATCGTCGGGGACGGGCGCAGGACAGTAGGAAGGATGGCAGCAGTAATGGGGTTGGCAAGACCTTGGCTTTGGGGCTGGTCCATCATTGTTTGGGGGCCAATGCCGACAAAAAACTGAAAGCGGCGGTTCCCGATTGGATGTTCCGGCTGAGGCTTAGCCTCAATCAAAAGGAACACCTTATCGAGCGCAGCGGCGATGGAAAAACCCTGATTTTGGATGGAGCCCCAATCAGGCTTAACGCGCTCCGTGACTGGCTCAATGAGTGCGGAGCGTTCCGGCTTGACCCGCACATCGAGGGCCTGAGTTTCAGGGCGCTATTCCGCCGGTTCGCGCGGCATGAACGCGAGGATTGCCTCGATCCCCTGAGGACGAACAAGGAAACCCCGTTCGACGCCCAGCTGCGGAGCCTTTATCTGTTGGGGGTGGACTGCTCCCTGGCGCAGAGCAAGCGCCGCCATAAGACGGAGTTGGACAACCTCAAACAAACCAGCAAGACCTGGCAGCATGATCAGGTTTTGAAGGATATGTTCCGCGCCGGGGCCCAGCCCAAGGTGCGCGCCGAATGGCTGGAAAAGGAAATCCCGCGCATCAAGGCGGACCTCCAGGGTTTCCAGGTCGCGGAGAACTACCGGGCGATCGAAGTACAGGCATCCGAACTGACAAGCCAGATACGGGAGAATGAACGGAAAACGGCGGTCATCCATTTCCAGCTTGAGGGGATCGACAAGGCCCTGAGGCAGCAGCCGGATATCTCCCGCGACGACCTGTTGTCCCTGTACCAGGGCATACAAAGCGTCTTCAAGCCCGACGTGCTCGCGCACTTCGATGCGGTCGAGAGATTCCACCATTCCCTCGCCGCCAACCGCAAAGCCAGGCTGGAACAAGACCGGCTGGCCTTGCACGGGGAACTTGCCTCGATAGAGGCGGCCTCCAGGGAAGTCGCGGCCAGGAGGGACCAGCTGCTCCAGACCTTGCAGGGGAAGCGCGCGCTTGACGAATATGCGGCCTTGGCGAACCAATTGGCGGTGCTACAGGAGGAGCAGCACCGCCTCAATGAGTTCCTGAACTTCGCGGCCAGCCTCAAGGAAAGGGAACAGGACATCAAGGAGAAGAAGGTCGAGGAAGACCGGACGGCCGCCGAATACCTTGGCGGCAACCCCATGGCCAATCCCGACAAGGTATTCTCATGCCTCGCGGAATTGCTCTATCCCAGGACGCCCGCGGGCATCGTCATGGAGAACAACACCGGGGACAATCAGATCCGCTATGACCTGACCGTGCAGATTGAGGGCGACGCCTCGGACGGGATCAACGCCGCGCGCATCCTATGCTTCGACTGGCTGTTGCTGATGCACGGGGCCAACCACACCATGGGGTTCCTCTGGCACGACAACAGGCTGTTCGCCGATATCGACCCGCGCCCCCGGGCCGCCTGGTTCTCGTACCTCATGGGCGCGATGCCCGGCACGGGGAAGCAATACATCGCGACGATGAATACCGAGAACTTCGCCGCGATGGGCGAGCATATCGCGCCCGACCACATGGAGGCGCTCAACAAGGCCGTCCGCGCCACGCTGCGCGGGGACGCCCCGGGGAATAAGCTGCTCGGGATGCAGTTTGGCGGCCAGCTATAGGTGGCGACGACCAGGGATCCACCAGCGTGACGCCGGTGCCGGTGATCGGGGTCTCTGTCAGCGACGCCGCCAGCCCGTCCTAGATCGACGTCTCTTGGACGGCGGTCTCCAGGGCGACCGGCTACAAGGCGTATGTGGCGACCTCCAAGCCCGGTCCCTTTGCTCTGTTTTCGTCATGGTTGCGGGTGAACCGGGAACTTATGGATAGTCGAAGGTGTGCGGAGGAATGTGCTGTCGAAGCTGAGTTTTTTCGAGCGCCGCCACGGCGGCGGCGGACTTGCATACATTTAGTACAGTTGCTCCGTCGTTTCTGATATCGCATATGCTCAATCCACTCTCGATAAGCAGTTTGCATATTGATAGTGCTGCTGCTTTATAGCGCTTATCTCTGTAATTCAGGGCATTTGCCGCAGCGTGCAGTAGCGTGCCGCCATCCGGCAGTCTCGCATGAATATTTGCTCCACGGTTGAGCAAAAATTGGAAATTACCAAAACCCGTTTCAGGGTATCCAAACCCTATCAACTCAATCGACCTATAAATCGGCGTAAAGCCCTCGTCGTCCACCGAATTAATATTAGCACCGAAGTCCAATAATATGCCGATTACTTCGGTATTGATAAAATTCATGGATGTAGCGTAATGCAAGGGAGTCCAGCCACGGTTATCTTTTGAATCTAGTTTCGCGCCGGCAAAGATCAGGGAAATATGGCGCGTTCAGAACCGCATTGAGCGGCTTCATGCAGCAAGGTTGAACCGTCATAATACCTTTTATTGGCGTCCATTCCAAATTCGAGTAGTAATTGGATAAGTTCGCTTTTGTTGTATCCAAGAGCGTAAGATATTAAATTTTCTGCTATATATAAATCTTCATTGTATTTTATAATATACGACATTACTGCATCATAATCACCTTCTTCAATAGCGCAGTAAACCATGCAGGCATGATCCATGTCAGAATAGCTATCATCCAATATATCTAAGGTAGTGGACATGATTTTTTAAAAAATTGTGCTACTGATTCATTAAAGCACATCGCCCCTTTAGGAAATCCTAAAATCCGATGTGCCTGCTGCAATTGCGCCAATTCCTGACCGAGCCGGGCTTGTTCGCCTTCTCGACCCGGAAAACCCGATCCTTCGGTGGAACTCCCCGTCATCCCTGTCCGCGCACCGCACCGACTTCGTCGCCAAGGATGCGGTCTGGTCTGAGCCACCTGCGGCGGCACGTCCCCGTTTTTTCAGTGATCTTTTGTGATGTGACCGGATCCAAGCAGATCCAGTTGGATCCAATTTTTGCTGTTGTAAGGTGGTGCGTGCTGTGTCGGCGTTGATTTGAAGCGATTCGTTCCAGATCCGACCGGATTCGATTGGATCCATAGGTGATTCGTGCCGTGTTCGTGTTGTTTTGGTTTCGTGTCGAAATGATGCAACTAGATCCGTTTAGATCCATTCTGGATCCGATCGTTTTTCAGGTGACCGAATGGTTTTCGGCGATTTTTCTTTATTTTGTTAATCAAATAAAAACTTTTTGGTTTTCCTATGCGACATCCTTGGTTTTTATTAAGATACCTATTATTCGCTATGGAATTTTTAGGTGTTATGAGTTAGCGAATAATAGGGGCTAGGTGGCCCCAGGTGCCCGAAAGCCACCCATCGAAAACCTGAAAATTTCTTGGAAACCAGACATGACCGAATCGATTAACAAAACGGACTTGATTTATCGCGCAAATCAATATCTTATTGGTAACCCCCCAAAATCGCTTACTGAAGACACATTTCAGCAATACTTAAAAGAATATTCGCGGACCGTGAAGCCTTCTTTGCCGATAGGGGAGGTTCTGGAGAGGATTTTCGGTACCCGGAAAAAATCGACTTATTACAAGCGGAAATATGCGATCCGGGCGATGCTTTCGCTGGACATACAAAAGGTTGTTGGGGAATTCGAGGGTGCCGGGGATCCTGTAGTTGGAGCGCGACTGGCCGACTTGCTCGACCTGGCCGAGCGGATGGAGTTTATGGGACGCGCATGTCCGGTGGTTGACCAGATACCAAGGAAATCGAAGCGTAATGACCTGACAGGTTTGCCGTCCGACTGGCGTGAAAAGATGCTTGAACGCATGCTTGAATCGGACAACTACGTCCCCGCGCTGACGGCGGCGGTGTCTGGATGCCGGCCCGAAGAGCTAAAGCACGGGGTGAGGATATGGATCGAGGGGGATACGTTGACGCTCAAGATCGTGGGCGCAAAGATCGGGAAGGAAAGTGGCCAGCCCGAGCGGTTCATCCGTTACGCCCTGCCGAACAAGAATGGGCTGGTTACCGACATGTCCGACCTGGTGAAGATGGCGGGCGGGGAGCTTGATGTAGCCATTAAGAATCCGAGCTCTTTCACGTCCGCTATCACATATTACGGCAGGATGACTTTTCCGCGGCGGCATAAGTCGATCACGCCATATTGTTTCCGCCACGCTTTTGCTTCCGACATTAAGAAAGTCGTGGGGGATGCGGACCTGGTCAGCGAAGCTTTGGGGCATCGGTCAGACAGAACGCGCTCTCGATATGGAAATTCAAACATTGGTAGAGCGGGCGGTGTTATTCCTGCTGAAATCGGCTCCACCCACGAAGTTCGGCATTCCCGGTCGCCGGGGAAAATGCCCGAAAAGGAAACTCTGGATACTGGACTTGCGTAGTTATTCGCGGTCCAGTTTTTCGAGTATAGCTTCGATGAGCCAGGTATGCCGTGGGGTTTTGACCCGTCGGTTTTTGACTGCCAGATCCACGCGCTCGATGATATCCGAAGGGACACGGAGGATGATCGGCGTGATTTCCTTCTTGCGTCCGGTTTCGCCAGCGACGCTGCCGCCTTTGTGAATCAATGCATCGACATCAACGGCTTCGGGTTTTACTTTAGGTTTCCGGGTGATTGCCATATCGCTCCTATGGTTTATTCGGATACTGCTACGGTATCGAATACATATCTGAACAGCGCCCAGATTTCCTCGGCGGCTTTTGTATCTTGAGGTTTGAGTTCTATCACTGCTAGGCCTTGGGCGGCGGCATTGCTGAACGCCTTCCGCGTCCCAAGGGGGGTGTCGATGAACGCCAGGACTTCGGTTTCTCGGATTACTTCCGCCGCCTCGGCATTGTCCCTGCCGTTGGGGTCGGCACGGTTGATAAAGGCGTACGCCTTTAGGTTCGGATTCGCGGCCCGCATCTCGCCCACTAGGCTGGAGACCTTCTCCAATGTCCACACATCGAAGGAGCGAGGCACGAAGGGCACCAGGAGGACGTCGGCGACGGCGAGGGCGGCGCGCTGGCTTGTGGTATCGCGTCCACCAGTGTCGATGACGATGTCGTCGTACTTGCTCGCGAGCTTGAGGGTTTCGGTGCGCACCGCAGAGCCCGTCAACTTGATGCTGGTATAGCCAGCACCACTTGGCAGGCGCTCGCTACGTAGCGCGGTGAAATCGGTAGCTGTTTCCTGGTCGTCCGCGTCGATCAGCAGCACATCGCGGCCTTGCGCCGCGCGCATCACTGCCAAGTTCGTCGCAATCGTGGTTTTTCCGGAGCCGCCCTTAATTCCGCCGGAGACTAAAATCATTTTGATATTTCTCTGATATCTTTATAGCATTAAAAAAATATCATTTTTCCTTCATTTCAACAAGCAAATTGTAAAAAATCGGGTTCTCCCCGACTTGTCGTGATGATGTTCGGTTTGGCCCAGGCTTTAGAGGCGAACGTAGAGGTTCCATATCCTAGATCCAAGACCGACCGACCATTGCCAGCGCTGCGCGGGTCACAGAAACACCCAACCCACCCGGCGATATGTTCGATCGGGCAGGAGGAGTTCCAATAACGGGAGATGTGGCGACCCATGGCTGGAACAGTATTTCACCAGTCAGCGGCGGACCCGGAAGGCGGTTGAGTGGCTGATGTCGTACAGGCTGCAATATCCCCATGTGTCGCGCCATTGAGGAGGATTCCGGTGATGCAAGACCAAGCTGATCGGCTACAACCTCACCCAGCGGGAAGGCAGAGTGAGTTCCACGGAGGTCGATTTCGACCGGTCGGCGCGGATCGCCACGACGCGGTCGGGCCGGAAGTATTTGCTGATCGGCGAGCCAGGCATCTCGGATGACGAATGGTATGTCTTCTCGCAATTGTGGGGGATTTTGACTTCACCGGTATGGCTGGACGAGGATATCGACCGCTGGCTGGACCGCCGCCCGGATTCCTGAAAAGACGTTGGACCTGGCCCTTTGGGGTAAGACGCTCATGACCCGTGGCGCGAAGCGGTGGCTCTGACCCTATATTGCGTGCAGGAACGGCGCTAGCTTTCGGCCTCCTATGGGTGCCTGGCGGTCCGCGAGGCGCGGGATTGACCGATCTTGGGCGCAAGGGGCTCAGCGGTTGGCAACCCTGGACAGGCGTCGCTGGTAATAAGACAGGGTTTGAATTACAGGATTCCAGGAAGCTTACCTATGGAACGCATCGAAACAGCGATTTGGACAGCGCCACCGATATCCCAGGCACCCGTGGTGGAACTCATAGACTGGTCGGCGGTTCGGCTACCCACCGGTAAAGTCAGGTTGATCGGCTACGATCCTGAAGTGTGCGAAGGCAGGGTGAGTACCTCGGTCAAGGAGTTCGACTCGGCAACCAAGACCGCGACAACGCGTTCCGGTAGGAAATACGTGTTGACTGGGGACCCGGGATGGTCCGAGGCTGGTTGGCGGGTTTTCCGGCGCATGTGGGGCGACACGGATTTCACCGATGTCACTGAGGATTTCCTTTGAACCCAGGCTGCAAGGATCCTTGTGGCCTAGTGGGTGGAGCTTGTGATGGCGCTATTAATTCTACTTTGTCAGATTCATTCCAAGGCTTTCATTGACCGCCTAGCGTGGGAATCGCTGGCTTGCCGCCGCAACCGATGCCGCTTGGCGATGATGTCGGCCAGGTCTTCGGCGGTGAGTGGGCGGCGGGGCAGCAGATGGGCGAGCGCCGTGACCAGGTCGCTGAACGAGAGCATCGGCCACGACTGGCGGCCCGCGACCTTCTGCTTCTCGAGGAACAGGGTTCCCAGCATGACCAAGGCCATGTGATGGTGCCAGGCATCCAGCGGCGGACTTGGTAATCGGCCATGCCGCACTCGCCCTTGGCCTCGCGGAGGCTGTGCTCGATGAAGAAACGCTGGGCCTGGACCCCCGCCAGTTCGATCCAGGACGTATGGGCGGGGGCGTTGGAGAGGCAGTAATGGGAGATTTCGCGGGCACCGACTTCGCGGCGGACCAGCAGGTGCCAATTGCCGTACCCCCGCTCAACAACCCTCTAAGAGCACATCCCAGTGGAGGCGAATCAAATAGATATCATATTGATACTTTAAAGGCATCAACATAGTATCTTTAATTGCCGTCGAACCTTGTCAGCGGCATGGATTGGAACTTGTCCCGTCCTGCATGACCGCTCCAGCCCGGCGGCGCTGGAACCATCCCATCGCCCACCGCCGGTCATCCCCGGTAGCTACCACTCCAACCGACCTCGGTCGTCATGGCTGCCTTTCCGATACCATCCCGACGCCCACTCTGGCACCACAAAATTTCCAAAAATGTGGAATAGGTCTCAATTTTCAAATCGTATTTTTACGTAATACAATAAAAGTATGATGTAATATATGCCAATAGCACATTGAGGAAATCAAGAATGGCCCGCCCCGGACTTACTTACGATCAAATCGCGGATGCAGCTAACTCTGTTGTCGCGTCGGGCAGGAAGCCGACGCTCGAATCGGTCAGGTCGATTCTTGGAAGTGGTTCCAATTCGACGATTCACTCGGCGCTTAAGAAATGGCGCGAAGCGAATCCCGCGCCCCTTTCTGCATCGACGCGCATACCGGACACCTTGCTGCTCGAGTTGAGCAGGGCGCTGGAGCGGGCCGGTACGAATGCGCGCGCGGAGCTTGAGCAGCAGTTGGCTGAAGAAAGGTCGGAGCTAGACCGAATGGCTTCGGAAACCGAAGTGCTGGAGGATAAGGTCGCCGTATTGCAGGACCAGGTCGCGCACCTACAAAGGGAGCGCGATCAAGCCGTTGCCGTTGCCGATTCGCGTGAGCGCGAGGTCCAGCGGTTACAAGACGACCTTGATGGTGAGCGCAAGCTCCGGACCTCCGCCGAAAGGGAAGTAGCGGCGCTTACCGTCCGCCTCGAAGTCGAGAGAGAAGCCCGTTCCGAAGAAAAAGAGAAAATCACTTTGCTTGAAAAGCGGATTCTTGAGGAAAGTTCGAAGGCGGCGGTATCCGAATCAATGCGGGAAACCCTGGCTGCGCAGCTTCACGAGATGCAAAAACGGGTTGAAGGTAATGGCTGAAGACCGGACGAGAAGGGCGGTATGTCGACAGGTTTCGGCCATGTCGTGCGATGCATACGAAATCGGGATCCGGGATTATGTCGAAAAGAAGATGATGATACGCGCTTGGAGTCCGAGCAAGGTCATCGAATCCGTTCCTTGGCTGAAGCGGATGAACTTGATGTGCAACGACATTTTCATAAAACCGGCTCCCGGGTCGGAGACCGGCATTATTTTGATCGACGATATTGATTATGACACCGTCGAGCAAATGAAAATGGATGGCTACGAGCCAATCGTTGTTGTCGAGACCTCTCCCAAAAATTATCAAGCATGGATTCGGCTTGGGAAATCGGTCCAGGAAGGGGTAAGGACTGAAGCGGCCATCCTGTTGGCGGAGGAATACGGCGGCGACCGCAATTCCGCGCACGCTCTCCATTTCGGTCGGCTGGCGGGTTTCACGAACCGGAAATCGGAGCACACGACGGCAAGGGGGCAGCCATGGGCGCTGCTTGCTTACGCCACCGACTTGAAACCCAATTTCGTCGCGTCGTCTGCTGAAAAGCTTTTAGGCGAAGCGGTTATGGCGCATGAGGACAAGGAAAGGGCGAGCAACGAACGGATGGTGCAAGCCAGGGCATCCATTCCTCTACCATCGGAGGGGTATGGATCGTTTGCTAAGTGGTACAAAGCGTTTTCGTCAAATGCGAGGAGTCCTTCGGAAGCGGATTGGAAGTTATCCGTTATCGCTTTGATGAATGGGTATGGAATCGATATTGTCCGGCAATTGATTATGGAGCATTCGACTGGATTGCAGGACAGGAAAAAAGGGCATGTGGAGGATTATCTGGCACGGACGGTTGGAAAGGCGGAGATATGGGTTGAAATGTTGGCGAGCGGGGTTTTCGTGGAATACGAAAAGGTCAAGCATAAGCTTCTTAGGCTTGCCCAAGAGCGTGCACGAGAAAGGGAGCGGGAAGGAAACAGACGGCAATTAACTGCGGAATAACTGGGGGGTGGTCTCGTGGGACGGGCATCGCACGAGACCGCGCCATAATCATTGATGTGATTGGATCCGAGTATGGCAATTGATATTTTACACTGTTACGAAGAAAAACCGAAAATTCGTGAATACGTTTTGCCGGGCTTGCTGCCCGGCAAAGTGGGGGCCATGGTGAGTCCTGGTGGTCTTGGCAAATCCATCTTGTCGCTCATGCTCTCGCATGTTGTCGCCGGGGGTGCCGACTTGCTTGGTCTTGAGCGATGCCAGACGGGGCGGGTTGTGTACTTGTCCGCAGAGGACGACGCGGAAATCCTGCATTCGAGGCTGCACGCGATAGGTAGGTTGCTGACCGAAGAGCAGCGTGGCCGTTGTGTGCGCAATCTCCTGGTCGAGGATCTCACATCGCACATGCCGGATATGTTGGGAGGCAATGGTCGAGCGTGGCGGGAATCCATTGAGAACCTTGCGACCGGTTCGCGGCTTTTATTTCTGGATACCCTTCGCAGCTTTCATGCGGGAGATGAAAACGATGCATCCTTAATGTCTGTGCTAATTGGGCACATGAGAGGAATTGCTTCCAGGACCGGTTGTGCGATCATTTTCCTGCACCATACGAGCAAGTGGATGTCGACGAGCGGGCAGGGTGACGCGCAACAAGCATCCCGAGGTTCAAGCGTACTGACGGATAATATCAGGTGGCAAAGTTACCTCGTGGCGATGTCAGAAAACGAAGCAAAGCGGTTTTGTCTTGAAACCTCGGAGAAACCCATCGGTGTCGAGAATAGGCATTATTACGTTCGCTTTGGGATTTCAAAACATAACTATGGTGGACCCATTAATGATAAGTGGTTCAGACGTGGAAATGAAGGAATCTTTGAATCTGTTAACCTCAGCGTTGGCGTTAAAAAAGAGAGAGAAAACCGGAAGCGTGGGGACGTCAATGTATGATCTAACCCACGCGCGTCACGACCCCGCTCACTGTCTTGCACCAGGCCTTTTTCGCGGATTGAAGAGGGGGGATTATAAAAAACAAAAACTCGACGTTAGATATGAATACGGAAAAGATGAATGGATTCATTTTGCTGGTTTTGAGCCGCTCGGCGCACCCGAGCTTAGGCTTTTGCAAGGTATCGTTGCCATGGCTGGACCCTCGGATTTGCTTCTTGACCTGGATAACCCCAAAAGCGATTTAGGAAAGCAACTAAGCCTGTTTTTGGATCCAAGGTTTGAGGCTATTAAGGATGATGCCAGGGTCGTTAAGTCTAGCCTGTGGAAACTGATGCATGAAATTGGATATAGCTCTGATGATAAAAAGAGCCGTGCTTCCGTCATGGATAGCATTCGTAGATTATCCGCAGTTTCTATTTTTATCAGGAAAGGAAAAAAAGAATGCGGTTTTCATCTATTAAGCTATTTGACCGATGAAACAGATGGTAAGCTTTTAATAGCTTTAAACCCAAGAATTACGGGGGCAGTGATTGGATTAAGGCCTTATGCAAGGATTGAGCTTTCCGAGACTAGGGCATTATCGAGCGATTCAGCGCGGCTGATTCATCAAAGGTTATGTGGCTTCATTGATCCCGGAAAAATGCATAAGTCGGATATTAGGATTGAAACATTATCTGAGTATGTATGGCCCGAAGAGGCGGGTGCCAGTGCAATGCGTGACCGTATGGCAACTGTTCGCAAAGCGATGAAAGAAATCGAAAGCCTTGGGTGGACAGCCACAGAAACTGTTCGCGGGAAATTCAAAATCGGTAGACCACCAGTTGCCAAGGTCTCTCCATAAGAATCGGGCAGGCGATTTATCACCCCTGGTCCAGGATTCCCTAGGCCTGGGGTTCCCGCCGGACGGTGGACTTCGGCACCTACAACCCCCCTCTACCGGCAGGAGGCTATCTTCGAACAGGCGGGCCTTTCGATCCCGCGCTCGACCCTGGCCCAGTGGATCGGCCAGTGCGGGGTAGCGCTGCACCCCCTGGCCGAGGCCCTCAAGGCGGAAGTACTCGGGCAGCCCGTGCTGCACGCCGACGAGACCCCGGTCGCCATGCTGAAGCCCGACTCCGGCAAGACCCACCGCGCCTACCTCCGGGCCGTCCTCTACGACTTCGCCGAGACCCGCGCCGGGCAGAACGCCCGCGACTTCCTCGGCGACTGGCGCGGCACCCTGGTCTGCGACGACTACGCGGGCTACAAGGCGCCGAGGCCGGCTGCTTGGCCCACGCCCGCCGCAAGTTCCACGAGATCCACGTCCAGCACCAAAGCCCGGTCGCCACCGGGGCGCTCGGGTTCTTCCAGAAGCTCTACCGCGTCGAGCGCGAGGTCGCCGACCTCGATCCCGAAGCCGGGTCACGGCTCCGGCAGGAGCAGGCCCGCCCCCTGGTCGCGGCTATGCACGCCTGGCTGACCGGGAAGCGGAGCCAGGTGCCCGACGGCTCGGCCATCGACTATTCCCACAAGCGTTGGGCTTCGCTCACCCGTTTCCTCAAGGACCCGGGCGTGCCCGTGGACAATAATTGGCTGGAGAATCGAATCCGCCTGTCGCCCTGGGTCGCCGTTACTGGCTGTTCGCCGGAATCTGCGCGCGGGCCAGCGCGCCGCCGCGCTCATGAGCCTGATCCAGTCCGCCAAGCTCAACGGCCACGATCCCTACGCCTACCTCAAGGACGTCATGGACCGCCTGCCCACCCACCCAGCCTAGCTGACCGGGGCTTTTCTCCATGGTTTTTCTATGACCTAGCGGCGTATCTTCAAGCGCCGAGCCATGCCCATCCGCTTCAATTTCAGACCAACTTCCGTCTGCCCACCGGCCCCAATACGTTTCTAAGGAAAGCCGCGAAGATTCGACGTTCCTGAGTCGGCGGGAAATCCTAAACGCATGAGTTTGTCCGGACTCCGTCGGCGTTATCCCGGCAAATACTATATAAAATTTATGGTTTACGACGGGACGCGACCCGTTTTTTGCCTCTTCTCGACCCGCTGGAACCCTTGCCACGCCTGGGCTGTCGACGTTATCCCGGTAAATTGTCGACGTTATCCCGGTAAATTGTCGACGTTATCCCGGTAACTTTCCGATTCCGCAGTTTTTTTAATCCATTGAAATCAGTGACTTAAAAAAAAAGCGTCCAAGATATTTCTCCAGAAATATCCAGCCGCTCGGTGGGAGGCGCAGCCGACCTCCCACTGAGCTTGCTGCTACCACTGTCTTGGTTTCAACAGCACACCCCCTGGGTTACTGAGCTTCTGTGGCGGCGAAAGGAAACCGGCAAAGATTCGACGTTTCCACAAACCGAGGCGTTCGCCACACACCGCCGCCCCTCCCTGCGGGGCGGAAAAGGAAAAAGACGGGGCCGGAGAGCGTTGTCGTTGTGGGAACTCTCGGCGGAAAAGGGAAGTGCCGCATCCCGTCCACGGGTGCGATTGGCGTCAATTACGTATTGGTCGATGGGGCAATAGAGAGGGGAACAACGCATCCAGGTCTCGGGTTTGTGTGGGTAAGCTGGGGTCGTTTTGCGTGTCCTAGGCATCTTGGGTGCATAAGGACGCTCATGCATCAGTGTGCCAATCCACTCAGGTACTGGACTCTGTCGGCGTTATCCCGGTAAATACCACACCATATTTATGGATTAATTGCTGGGCCAGACCCGTTTTCAGGACTCCTGATCTGTAGAGTCGGAGTTCGGCTCGATGCTGGTGAACAGGGGCAACAGTGCGTCTTGGCAGGGTGGGGGGTGGAAGGGCTGGAGCCGTTCCGCTTGTCGGGGGTTGAGTAGCAACGGAACCGAAAACCTTGGTAAGCGGATCACTCCATCTCGGGTACCGCGTTGGCGGGGTCGCGCAGGGGCCGCAGGTGTCCACGGGCGACCCCGTCGGGCAATCGGGCAAGTTGAAGCTGTAGCGGCCCAGCATGTTGATATGCCCGGAGCCCAGCGGCGATAGCCTGGCCAAATCCTCGTCGTGTACCGCGAAGCCTTGCCAACGGCGGACGCGGGTGACGGGGACGGCCAGGGCGCCGAAGGCAATAACCGTCCCGCGAGTGCGGTCGTGCGGCGTAGGGAACGCCGTACGTAGTGGGACACGCTTTTCCGGGAGCTCGACCCGTGGGAGCCGGGCGGCCACGGCCTCGCGCAGGGCGACGAGGGTCGCAGGCTCCTCCAGCCGGTCCAAGCCGGTCAGGACCAGGGCCTCGCCGTCGCCTTCCGGTTCGAAGCGCACGCTGCCGTTGCGCGGCAGGTGGGCCGCCACGGCGCGATAGGCCTGGTCGAGCCGCGCCGTCAGGCCGCCCACCGCTTCGGCGGCCACCGGGGAATGGCCCAGGGTCCGGCACACCGTCGGCCGCGTGGTCCTTCCAGGAGGCCGATCCGGGAATCCGCGTAGCGGAGGCTGGGGGCGGCGAAGATATCCCGGCACCGGAGGGCCTGGCGCAGCCGGTCGGCCAGGCAGAGGGTCCAGGCGCGGCGGTCCACGGCCTCCAGGGGTTGGACCCGACGCTTCCAAGAGGGCGGCACGAATTGGAGGGGGAAGGTGCGGACGAAGGCTAAAAGGACCGCCAGCCGCCGGTCCTCCGGCAGGCGCGCCATGCGCCCTGGCGGAGCCGGCGAAGCGGGCCAGGGCCAGCACCCGGGTTTGGGGCAGGTGGTCCGTGGCGGGTAGCCCGTCCGCCAGCCGGCGCACCTCTTCCAGGCGGTCGGCCGCGCGGACGAGTCCGGGGATGCTGGCGCGGGTCGGCCCCGTGCGCAACCGGTCCAAAGCGCTCTGGCGGGCGCCGTCGGCAGGCACCAGGAGGGCTTCCAACCGCTGTTTCTGCTCCGGGTCCAGCGGCTCCGCCAGGCACCGCCAGAATCGCCAGAATCGCCGGTTCGCCCGGCCACGGACCCGGGCGATGACCCGTTCCAGGGTGCTGGCACCGGGTAGGACGACCTTGGACGAGACCAGCCATGCCGTGGCCCGGTCGAACAAGGCGCCGGGCCGGTCCGGGCCGGTCCAGCACAGCGCATACAGCCACCGGTGCAGGCGGAACCGCACCGGCCCCTCGGAGAAGTCCCGATAGCCGTACTGCACGCGGATTTCCACGGGATGCCTCCACCGCCACGGACTGGTCCGGTACCCGTCCAGGGAGGCTTGGCCATCAAGGCCCAATTGGGCCGCCACGAAGCGGACGGCCACGGCCGGCACCTCGCACGGGTCTTCCAGGAACGTCCCGAGGAACCGCACGGTGCCCAGTTGCACCGCGCAGCCCAGGCGCATGTGTTCGCCGCGCCGGGACCCCACGAAGGCGCGGTCGGTGTCGTCAAGATGGAAATACCGGGCCAGCTGCTCCGGGGAGGGGTCGCCGGAATACCGGCCGTAGCGTTGCGCCTGCTCATCGGAAAGGAACCCAACCGGCATCAGCGCCGGTCCGGGGCGGCCAGCGCGCGATAGACCGAGGCCCGGCTCACCCCGAGGCGGCGGGCGATTTCCGTGGCGCCCAGGCCTTCCTCGGTCCGCAGGCGCCGGATCTCCGCCCGGTCGACCGAGGGCTTCCGGCCCCGGTAGGCCCCGCGGCGCTTGGCGAGGGCGATGCCTTCCCTCTGGCGTTCGCGGCGGAGGTTGGTTTCGAACTCGGCGAACACGCCGAGCATGTCGAGGAAGGCCTTGCCGGCCGCGTGGCCGGTGTCGATGGGCTGTTCGGTGGCCTTCAGGGCGATGCCGCGCCGCTTCAGGTCGGCCACGATATCTTGCAGGTCCTTGAGGCTCCGGGCCAGGCGGTCGATGCGGGTCACCACCAGCGTGTCGCCGGGACGGAGGAAGGTCAGGAGGAGTTCCAGTTCCGTCCGGCCTTCGCGCCGGGCACCGCTGGCCTTTTCGGCCCGGACCACCTCGCAGCCGGCGGCCCGCAGCGCCATATAGCGTATCGAATAGGCGGGGACAACCCTATTGGAACATAGGAAACGTCTCATGGCGTTCGTTCCGGAAGGGTTAACCCCAATGGGAAACATGCCGCCGAAGCCGCCGGAATCAAGGGCCTCAATCCTTACCAAGGTTTTCGGTTCCGTTGCTACTCAACCCCCGAGTCCTGGGTGATCTGGAGCGCCTTGCTGGGGTTTCATGGCTTCTCCCTACCTTTCTGGAAAACGTTCTATGTCGCCAGAGTGAGAATCCACAAAAACCATGATCTGTGCAGTTTTTGGTAGATTTGCGGTTGTGTGTGATAAGCTGATTCCGTGCAAAACCCGGTTGAGGATTAAGAATGGCGGAATTGGCAGGCTCGGCGGCATCGTTGGCGGACTTCATCTGGAAGAACGCCGAGGATTTATGGGGGAACTTCAAGCATACTGACTTCGGTAAGGTCATCTTGCCGTTCACGCTGCTACGGCGTTTGGAGTGCGTGTTGGAGTCGACGCGCAAGGAGGTGGGCGAGGCCTACGCCTCCTTCAAGGATTCAGGGATCGATCTCGATCTGATACTGCGCCAAACCACCCGCTACCCGTTCTACAACACTTCCGGATACGCGCTGGACAACCTGGGCAGCAACAAGACCCGCCAGAACCTCCAAGACTACGTCGCCCATTTTTCCGATAACGCCCGGGTCATCTTCGAGCAGTTCGACTTCATCAACACCGTGATCCGCCTCGACAAGGCGGGATTGCTGTTCAAGATATGCAAGAACTTCGCATGCATAGACCTGCACCCGGAAGTGGTGCCCGACCGGGTCATGAGCAACCTCTACGAGCATCTGATCCGCCGGTTCGGTGCCGAGGTCAACGAAGGGGCCGAGGACTTCATGACGCCCCGCGACGTGGTCCATTTGGCCACGGCTTTGCTGCTGGACCCCGACGATGCCCTCTTCGAATCCAACCCCGGCTTGATCCGCACCCTTTACGATCCGACCTGTGGCACCGGCGGCTTCCTCACCGACGCGATGAACCATGTGGCCGAGTACGGCGACCGCTTCAAAGTGCCGCCGGTCCTGGTCCCCCATGGGCAGGAGTTGGAACCCGAAACGCATGCGGTCTGCCTGACCAGTATGTTGCTGCGCACCCTTGAATCCGATCCTGGACGCGACCTTTCCAAGAACATCAAGCTGGGTAGTACGCTGTCGAACGACCGTTTCGCCGGGGAGCGCTTCCATTACTGCCTATCCAATCCGCCTTTCGGAAAAAAATGGGAGAACGACCAGCAGGCAGTCACCACGGAGCATAAGGAAAAGGGCTTCGATGGCCGTTTCGGGCCGGGCCTGCCGCGCATCAACGACGGTTCGATGCTGTTCTTGCTGCATCTCGCCAGCAAGCTCGAATTGCCCGAAAACGGCGGTGGACGCGGGGCCATCGTGCTGTCCGGCTCGCCGCTGTTCAACGGCGGCGCGGGGTCCGGGGAATCGGAAATCCGTCGCTGGTTGCTGGAAAACGATCTGGTTGAAGCTATCGTCGCCTTGCCCACGGAAATCTTCTTCCGAACCGGGATCGGTACCTATCTTTGGATTCTCTCCAGCAAGAAGCCGGAGCATCGGCGCGGCAAAGTGCAGTTGATCAACGCGACCGGCCTTTGGACCTCGATCAAGAACGAAGGCAACAAGCGGCGCGTCATCGGCGACGAGCAGTTGAAGGAGATCGTCGCGGTTTATGCAGCCGCCCAGGATGGCGGCATTAGCCGGATACTGGATTACCAGACCTTCGGCTATCGGCGGATCAAGGTATTGCGTCCGCTACGGATGTCCTTGCATGTCACCCATGAAACTTTGGCGAACCTCAGGGCGGAAAAGGCTTGGGGCAAGCTGACCGAAGAACAGCGGGAAGCCTGGGAAGCTGTGTTGACCCCGTTCATGGACACGATCCATCCATGCGCCTGGGCGGAAACCCTGGCGGGAGCGGTGACCAAGTCTTCCATAGGCATCGGCAAGGTAAGCAAGGCTTTCGTGAAAGCGTTGACCAGCGCCTTGGGCGTGCGCGACCCGGAAGGTGAGCCGGTCACGGATTCCGAGGGTGGGATCGTTCCCGATCCCGAGCTTTCCGATTATGAGAACGTGCCGCTCACCGAGGATATCCGGGACTATCTCGCCCGCGAGGTGTTGCCGCACCTGCCGGATGCCTACATCGACGAGGATTTCCGTGACGATGGGGACAAGCAGATAGGCCGGGTGGGCTACGAGATCAATTTCAACCGCTTCTTCTATGAGTACGTACCGCCCCGCAAGCTGCACGATATCGATGCCGAGTTGAAGCAGGTGGAAGCCGAGATTGCGGCTTTGCTGGGCGAGGTGACGGAATGAGCCAGCCTATCGTGAATGCGGAAGTCCTGTTGGGCGAAATTCGCGGCCTGATCGAAACCGCGCGGCAGCAGGTGGCGCGGGCGGCCAATGGCGCTTTGACACTGACCTATTGGCGTATCGGCAGGCGTCTGCTGACCGAGAACCTGACCGAGGGCCGGGCTGAGTATGGTCGCCGGGTGCTTGAATCGCTGGCGGCTGAATTGGAGCGCGAATATGGCAAGGGCTTCAGCTATTCGGCGCTGACCCGTATGGTCCGTTTTGCCGAGCAATTTCAGGATGAACGGATTCTTGCGACGCTGTTGCAAGAATTGACCTGGAGCCATTTCCTAATTTTGCTGCCGATCAAGGACCCGTTAGCCCGCGAGTTCTACGCCGAAATGTGCCGCGCGGAACGCTGGACCGTCCGCACGCTGCGTAAAAAGATCGACGGCATGTTGTTCGAGCGGACGGCGCTTTCCAAGAACAGCGAGGCGGTGATCCGTCAGGAACTCGCCAGCCTGAACGAGGGGCGCATGACCCCGGACTTGGTGTTCCGCGATCCTTACCTGCTCGATTTCCTGGGGCTTGCCGGGACTTGGAGCGAGAAGGACTTGGAAGCCGCGATCCTGCGCGAGATGGAATCCTTCCTGTTGGAAATGGGCGGCGGCTTTTGTTTCGTGGCCCGGCAGAAGCGCATGAGCGTGGGGCGGGACGATTTTCACCTGGACCTCCTGTTTTATCACCGCTATTTGCGTCGGTTGGTCGCCGTTGAACTCAAGCTGGAATCGTTCCGTCCCGAGCATACCGGCCAGATGGAGCTTTATCTGCGCTGGCTGGACAAGCATGAACGCGCTCCCGGTGAGGAAGCGCCCATTGGCCTGATTCTGTGCGCCGAGGCGGATTCGGAGCAGGTGGAGCTTTTGCAACTCGACGAGAAATCCATCCGGGTGGCGGAATATCTGGTCCAGTTACCGCCGGTCGCGGTACTACGCGAGCGCCTGCACCGGGCGATGGTCCATGCGCGGGAACGCGGCGAGGGTTTGGCCGCATTGGAAGGGGGTGTGGAATGAGCCATTACAAGCCTTATCCCGAATATAAAGATTCCGGAGCGGAATGGATTGGGAAAGTTCCGGCGGATTGGGAAGTTCGGCGATTACGCCATATAGCAGTATTTACGAACAGCAACGTCGATAAAAAATCCTATGACGACCAGGAAACCGTCAAACTTTGCAATTACACCGACGTTTACTATAACGAGTTCATTAGGGCGAACTTGGGCTTTATGCAAGCTACCGCCAGCCCTTCCGAGATCGCGCAATTCTCGCTTAAAAAAGGGGATGTGATCATTACAAAGGATTCTGAAGACCCTGCTGATATAGGTATTCCATCGATTGTTTCCGAGGATATTCACGGCGTAGTTTGCGGTTATCACCTTACTTTAATCAGGACCGATGACTTAAATACCGCGCGTTACCTGCATAGGGTTCTACAAGCTCACCCTACAAAGGCCCATTTCTTCGTCGAGGCCCCTGGCATTACGCGTTATGGTCTTGGTCAAGATGCCATTGGGGATATCAGGGTTTGCTTGCCCCCTGTTGAGCATCGGGCCGAAATTGCTGACCAGCTTGACCGCGAAACCACCCGTATTGATTCCCTCATCGCCAAGAAAACCCGCTTCATCGAACTCCTGAAGGAAAAGCGCCAAGCCCTCATCACCCACGCCGTCACCAAGGGGCTTGATCCCCACGCGAAGATGAAGGATTCCGGGGTTGAGTGGATTGGCGATATTCCAGGGCATTGGGAAGTTCGTCGCATGGCAATGCTTTTTCGCGAGGCTGTACGTCTTGGCGACCCATCCTTGCCGGTACTATCCATTTCAATTCATGATGGTATTACCGACGAAGAGTTAGCTCCTGAGGATCGGGAGCGGCAGGTATATAAAATCGAAGATAGAACAAAATATAAGCGGGTCGTGCCAAATGATCTTGCTTATAACATGATGCGTGCTTGGCAAGGCGCTTTCGGTGCCGTAACTGTAGATGGTCTTGTTAGTCCGGCTTATGTCGTCGCTGAACCAATAATTTCCCTACATACTGGATTCGTTGAAAACCTATTGCGCACGTCCATGGCAATCGAGGAGATGCGTCGATTTTCACGAGGAATCGCAGATTTCAGAATGCGCCTTTACTGGGATTATTTCCGTGACTTGAAAATTTGCTTACCCCCGCTTGAAGAACAGGCCCAAATCCTGAGCAATATTGCAAAGGAATCTAAGCGCTTGGATGCTTTGGCAGGGAAAACCCAACACAGCATCGACCTCCTAAAAGAACGCCGCGCCGCCCTGATCACCGCCGCCGTCACTGGCCAAATCGACCTCCGGGGGGAAACCATATGAACGGCGACACCGCGCACCGGGAAAATAATTTTGAAGCCTACGTGGTTTCCCGGCTGAAAGCCCAAGGCTGGCTAGTCGGCAATACCCTGGATTACGACACCGAACGCGCCCTTTACCCGGAAGATTTAGTGGCCTGGCTGGAAGCCACCCAGCCCGATAAATGGGAAAAGCTCCAGAAGGACCACCCCGGCAAAGCCTCCGAGACGTTCATGGCCCGCCTGGGCAAGGCGTTGGACCAACACGGCACCATTCATGTGTTGCGCCGCGGCTTCTCCATCGCCGGTTGCGGCCATATTGACCTCTCGGAAGCCGCCCCGGAAGACCAGCGCAACGCCGGGATACTCAAGCGCTACGCCGCGAACCGCCTGCGGGTGGTTCCCCAGTTGCAATACCATCCGGTCCGCAAGCTGGCGATAGACCTCGTGCTGTTCATCAACGGCATCCCGGTCGCCACCGTGGAACTCAAGACCGACTTCACCCAGTCCGCCGAAGCGGCCATAGAGCAATACCGCACCGACCGGTTGCCCTACGATGCCAAGCTCAAGCGCCGGGAACCGCTGCTCACCTTCAAGCGCGGGGCCATCGTCCATTTCGCGATGTCGGATTCCGAAATCCAGATGGCCACCAAGCTCGATGGCGAGAACACCTTCTTCTTGCCCTTCAACCAAGGCAACCAAGGCCACGCCGGGAATCCGGAACGCGAGGACGGCGAATATCCCGTGGCCTATTTCTGGGAACAGGTCTGCCAACGGGATGCCTGGCTCCGCATCTTCCATAGCTTCGTCTACGTCGAGAAGAAGAACGTGGTCGACCTCAAGGGCAATTGGTCGACGCGGGAAACCCTGATCTTCCCGCGCTTCCATCAATGGTCGGCGGTCAATGCCATGATCCAGGATGCCCGCGACAACGGTCCCGGCATGACCTACCTCGCCGACCACAGCGCGGGTTCCGGCAAGACCAGTACGATTTCCTGGACCGCCCACGACCTCGTCAAGCTACGGCGGGACAACGGTGCGGCGATCTTCAACAGCGTCATCATCGTCACCGACCGCACCGTGTTGGATGGGCAGTTGCAAGACGCGGTCAAGCAGATCGATCACCAGTTCGGCGTCATCGCCGCCATCGACCGGCAGAAGGCCTCCCAATCGAAAAGCAAGCAACTGGCTCAAGCGTTATCCGGCGGCTCGCCCATCATCGTTGTGACCATCCAGACCTTCCCCTATGCGATGGAGGCCATCGTCACCGAGGAATCTCTGAAAGATAAGAACTTCGCGGTCATCATCGACGAAGCGCATGCCTCCCAGACCGGCGCCACCGCTGCCAAGCTCCAGACCGCGCTTTCGATGAGCGGCCAGGGCAAGATGGACGCGATGACCGTCGAGGAGATTTTGGAAGCGCTGCAAAAGTCCCGCGCCCGCCCCAGCAATGTCAGCTATTTCGCCTTCACCGGCACGCCCAAGCATTCCACCTTGATGCTGTTCGGTCGTCCCGCCGACCCGGCCCAACCGGCGTCCAAAGAGAACTTGCCGATCCCGTTCCATCGCTATTCGATGCGCCAGGCCATCGAGGAGCGGTTCATCCTGGACGTTCTGCTCGGCTACGTGCCCTACAAGACGGCGTTCAATCTCGCCAAGCAGTCCGAAGACAGCAAGCGGGTCAGCGGCAAGCACGCCAAGCGCGCCCTGGCGAAGTGGATGACCCTGCATCCGACCAACGTCACCCAGAAGGTCCAGTTCATCATCGAACACTTCAGCAAGAACGTTGCCCACCGCCTCGACGGGAAGGCCAAGGCGATGGTGGTGACCAATTCGCGCGCGGCGGCGGTCCGCTATAAGAAGGGCTTCGACCGCTACATCGAGAAGCACCCTGAATACCTCGGCATCCGTTCCCTGGTGGCCTTCTCCGGCAAGCTCACAGGGAAGGATGTCGCGCACAACGATGACCCGTTGCTTCAGGACGACCTGTTCCTAGTCGATGAGGCGGAAGAGTTCACCGAAGCAGGTATGAACCCAGGGGTGGGTGGCCAGGACTTGCGCATCGCCTTCGACCGCCCTGAATACCGGGTGATGTTGGTGGCAGACAAGTTCCAGACCGGCTTCGACCAGCCCAAGCTGGTGGCGATGTACGTCGATAAGAAGATCGCCAACGACGTCGAGATCGTCCAGACGTTCTCCCGTCTCAACCGGATCGCGCCCGGCAAGGACGAGGTCTACATCATCGATTTCGTCAACGATCCGGCCAACGTCCGCCGGGCCTTCGCGCTATACGACGAGGGCGCGCGGATCGAGGATATCCAGGATCCCAACGTGGTCTACGAGATCAAGGAGCAACTGGACGGACAGGGGATGTACACCGACGCGGACCTGGAAAAGTTCAAAACCGCGCGCTTCAAGACCCTCCGCGACATCACCCACGCCCAGGAGCCCCAGCACAAGGAGTTGTACGGCGCCACCGACCATGCCACCCGCATCTTCAATCAACGCCTGAAAATGCTCCGCGAAGCCGTGGCGACCTGGGAAGCGGCGTTCCAAAAAGCCCACGCCCAGGGCAACGAAGATGCCATGAAATCGGCGGACCATCAGCGCAAGGATTACGCGGGACAAATCAAGGCGCTCATGGCTTTCAAAGCGGGACTCGGGCGTTTCTGCCGCACCTATGGCTATGCCGCGCAGCTGATCGACTTCGGCGACCCGGAGCTAGAAAACTTCGCCGCGTTCGCCAAATTGCTCCAGAAGCGCCTCAACGGGGAAGCCCAGGAAAACGTCGATCTGAAGGGCCTGGTCCTGACCGGGTTCGACATCAAGGCATTGGAGGACCAACCCGGGGAGGACGAGGAAACGCCGGTGCTGAAACCGGTGGGTCCGGGGGGCGGCAACGGCACCGCCGACGACCCCTATTTTCTCCGGGAAATCATCGACCGCCTGAACCGGTTGTTCGGCGAGACCACGCCCCTTCGCGACCAGGCGACCTTCGTGAACCACATCGTGTCCATCGCGCGGGAAAACCAAGTCGTGATGGCCCAGATCGAGAACAACAACAACCGGGAGCAAATCATGAAAGGGAATTTGCCCGGCGCAGTCCAGCAGGGCGTGGTCAGGGCGATGAGTTCCCACCAGAAGCTCGCCACCTTGGTCCTGAAGTCGGATAGCCAAGCGATGCAAGCCTTGACCGACATGATCTATGAATTGATCCGCGACGGGCGCAGCATCGACCTGGACGCTTTCGGTGCTTGACCTGCTCAACCTACCGGGCATCGAGCCGGTCGATATCCGCGCGTCGGACCGGGGCATCCTCGTGATCGCCGAGGCGCTCGAAGGCACCCTGCCCGTGTGCCCGATGTGCGCCATACCGCTGCAACGGCATGGCCGTCGTTCCAACCTGTTCGCGGATCTACCAATGGAGGGGCAGCCGGTGAAAGTGGAGGTTTCGCGCCCCCGCTATCGCTGTGGCGCGTGCGGCAGGATGCAGGTGCCGGAACTGGCCTTCATCGACGAACGACGCCGGGCGAGCCGGCGCCTTGTCGCCTCCATTCGGGAACGTTCCCTCACGTCCACCTTCCATGCCTTGGCCGATGAAACCGGCTTGTCGGTCAACACCATCAAGTCCATCGCCCAGGACCATATCGATGCTCTGGCGCGCACGGTGCGCTATGAAACCCCGGTCATCATGGGTATCCATGAAATCGGCCTCGCGGGGTCTCCGCGCTGCGTCGTCACGAACTTGGCGACGAGCACGATCTGCGAAATCCTGGAGTCCCGTTCCTCCAAGCACCTGGACCCGTTTTTCCAGGGGCTTGCGGATGGGCGAAAGGTCGAGTGGGTGCATACGGGATCCCTGCGCCCCGCACACCGCGCATTTCTCGCTTTGCTTCCCCGCGCCCGCCGGGTCCTTGATCCTGTCCACCTCGCCCGGATGGTCGCGGGAGCGGTCCATGATCGGTCCAGGTGGGTGGATGCCTTCTTCGACCTCTACCGGATACAGGACAAGGCGGTTGCCCTGCGCGCATTCAAGGCGTGGGAACGTTCTCTGCCTGGCGACCAGTCCGGGGAGTTCTGCCAACTGGTCAGGACGGCAAGGGGCCAGCGCGAAGCCGTCTTCGCTTATTGGGACTCGCCCGCGCCGACGGCTTACGCCGAATGCCAGGCTGGGCTGGAGAAACTGCCCGGCGGCATGGGATATAGCTTTGAAATCATCCGGGCAAAAGTCTTGTACGCAGGCGAAGCAAGGAAGGTAGGAACCGGAACCGGGTCAATTGAGCCGCTGGAATATGGTCCTCATATTCCAACGCTGGTTACATGCGGTATCTTTTAGATATAATATCGGAATATTTTTGATATCTATCAGATATCAAAATAATTTCATTGCGGGTTCGGCACCGCTGGATTTTGCGGATAGCCTTCTCTTTCCAGCGCCGCGTTCAGGGTCACCCGCGACACCCCAAAATGCTGCGCCACCTCGGTTTTTGTCATCAACGGATCGCGCAGCATGGCGGCGGCCTTGCGCACATCCGATTTGTCCATCTTGATTTTCCTGCCACCCCTCCGGCCCCTGGCCCTTGCCGCCGCTAGGCCGGCCACGGTCCTTTCACGGATCAAGGTTCTTTCGAATTCGGCCAGCGAGGCGAAGATATGGAAGATCAATTTGCCGCCCGCGCTGGTGGTATCGATGCTTTCCGTTAGGGACTGGAATCCGATCCTCCGCTCTTCGAGCCCATGCACGATTTCAACCAAATCCTTGAGCGAGCGGCCCAGGCGGTCCAGTCGCCAAACCACCATCGTGTCGCCCTTCCTCAGAACCTTTAGGCAGGTTTCTAGCTCAGGGCGCTCCCGGTCCTTGCCAGACGCTTTTTCATGGAAAACCTGCTCGCACCCGGCGGAGGCCAAAGCATCCAACTGGAGCTCCGGACTCTGGTCCTGGGTCGAAACCCGGGCGTAGCCTATTCGCATATAAACGTACCTTATCTTTACGTAGTTAAGTATACGCAATAAATTTACATAAAACTTCAAAAATCGGGAGTTTTTTTAGGGACGTACCGAACGTAAAGAAAACGGTCGTTTATTCTGCGGATGGGAGGGTAGCCGTGTGCGCACCATGCTGTTGCACGATTCTGAGCAGCGATGCTGGGAACTTGCAACGACCACCCGTCGGCAGAGGGATCGGGTAGAGGGGGAGTATTTGTTGTATTATGTAATAATAAATACAATGATACAACATATAATTATTGCATTACGCAACACTGTCCGCGACTTAACCCTGTCCTGGGACGTGCCAGCGTTCTGGGCATCCTCATGCCGGATGCCCCATTTCTCATATCATTATAATATTAATATGATATCTTTCTGATGCCGAGCATCGATCAACGTCCTCCTGTTAACGATTATGTCAGACCGGGCTCGTCTCTTCCCCCGCCTTGTCGATGTGATCCTTGAGGGCGATCACCGACCTTCTTGCCGTCAAAAACGAAGCTGGGCGTAGCGTAGGACACGATCATTCGCATCGTTCCATGTCCTGTGGCTTTGGGGATCAACTACAGATGTGGTCCCCGAAAAATTTTTTTGACAAGGATACGGGTTTTGTTGTATTTAATTGTAAATTGTAGTATTTTACATATAAATACAACATTGCCTGATGAGGTTTTTTATGGCGATTACCAGGGACCAGATTTTTGAGGCTGCCGACCAAATTGTTGCCAATGGTGGGAATGCGACGCTTGCAGCGGTACGCAAAGCGTTGGGGGGAGGCAGTTACACCACCATTTCTGAAGGTATGGCGGAATGGAAAGCCAAGCGGCAAGCGGTTACACAAACTGTCAGCGAACCGGCACCCACAGCGATCCAGGATCGTATGCAGGAGGTTGCGCGGGAACTCTGGTCTGCGGCGATGGAGGTCGCCGACACGCGCTTGCGCTCAGAAAGGGAAAATCTGGAGCAGGTCAGGCAAGATTTGGAGCGTGAACGGCGGGAGGCGGCGGATCTCGCAGACGAGATTGCGGGGGAACTCGATCGCGCGAGGTCCGTCATCGCCGAGCACGAAAAGTCCGCAAAGTTGGCGGCGGCCCAGATCGACCGGTTGACCGGGGAGTTGTCCGACGCATTGGAGCAGTCGCGCGTTGCGCAAGCGGCGCTCAATGAATCCAGGGCGCGGATCGTGGATTTGATGGGCGCCCTTGAACACGAGAAGGCCGCCGTTGCCTCCGCCGAGGAGCGGGCGAACCGGTTTGAGCAACAGGAACGGGAGGCCCGCAAGGCTGAGCAGTCCGCCAGGCTTGCGGAGCAAACGGCGCAATTGCGATTGGAAACCGCTGAGCGCGATTTGTCTTCCTGCAAGGAGCGGGAACGGAAGACGGCGAAAAAGGCCGAGGATGCGGTTGCGAAGTTGGAGCGCGCGGCGGAGCAGGTTCAAAAGCGATTGGATACCACCGCTGCGGAGCTTGAAGCGTCTCGCGCCGAGACGAAGGAGGCGATTCGAGAGGCTGCCGAGTTGCGTGGCAGGCTGGCGATGTTTGAACGCGCCGCCGGTCCTGCGGATTCCGGTGCGGATGGCGTTCTCAGCGCGGCGGATACCGCGCCGGTCAATCACTGACATCCAGGATGCCTGTACCCCTCGGGTAATTGTCCACGGGTACAGGTCTTCCTGGTGTCGGCATCCTCCGCTATTTATATCATTATAATACTAATATGATATCTATTTGATGGCACTGCCAATCGACGCAGGTTGATTTCAAGATCAGCTACAGCGCTAGCTGATCCTCGACGCAGTGACCCGCCCCCTGGTCTGCGCTACCGGCATCACCAACTTCTATAAGATGGTGACCAAGTCTCTCTGCACCTACGACCGGTGGTCCTGTTCCCCAGCGATGCGTCCACCGGCTTGCTACCCTCCCATGTGAGCGGCCTCGCCGCGACCGACGCGGCCAGCTTGACCCTGATCGGGGTGTCCTGGACCGCCGTGTCCGGCGCTACCGGCTCAAGGTCTACTGGTCCAGCACGGCTTCCGGTACCTACGTGCTGAATAAAGCCTGATTGGGCTCATCTTTCTCGCAGTGGATGGGACCAACGGGTTCAGGGCTCAATACACTGTCCCCTGCAATAAAGGCATGATGAGACCGAAGTTCGGCCAAAGCCGCCGTTCAACTTCTGCCAAGAAGTTTCTCGAATAGCCACTTTCGGATGCGCCTCCCGAAAGCCGACACTCGCCGCCGATGGCTTGGCGTCCCCATAAAATGAGGAATCGGTTGTCTTGACCCGAGTCAGGCGTGGTTACCCGATTTCCTGAACAGCCCCTTCGCGCCCCTTCGAACGCCCCCCACCCCGGTGACTTACACGGGCATGGGGATGCCATTCCTCAGGCCACCGCCTTGAGGGCCGCGACGCCGGACAGCATCCGCTCCTGCTGGCGCCGCATCCAGACGCCGATCCTTGCCTCGTCCACGCCCCGGGACGCGAGGACCGCTGCGGCCAGGTCCAGGCCCCGGGGCACGCTGTGGTTGACGGCTACCCGCACCCCGAGGGCCTCGTAGCGCTGGCGTTCCTCTCCGGCGTCGATCGCGATGAAACGGGTCACGTTCGGATAGCGCTGGCGGATCAAGGGGGTGAGCGCCGCCGAGACCTCGTAACGCGCCAAGGCCACGACGACCGCCGCGCGCTCCGCCATGCGCAGGGTCTCGATGAAGTGGGGATCGGCGGGGCCGCCGAACGCCACCGGATAACCGTTGGCGGTGGCGGCAGCGAACCGGTCGGGATCGAACTCGACCGCCTCGTAGTCGATGCCATGCGCTTCGAGGCCGTCGGCGACTGTGCGCCCCACCTCCCCCATGGCGACTACGACGACCGGGGCCAGGGTTTCCCTCGGGTTAGTTCCTCGGGGCTGGGGGCAAGCCGGTGCCTGAGGCCAGCATCGGCGTCAGCGCTAGGCTGAGGGCGACCCCGGCGATCAAAACCGCCGTCGGGCTGTCGCCCAGCGCGATTCCCACGGCCGGCAGGCCCACGATCACGAAGGCGAATTCGGAACCCTGCGAGAGCAATAGGCCGATCTGTACCGAACCCGGCACCGACCAACGGAAGACCTGATTAGAAACCTTCTTCAGCCAGCCCGGCAAAATCCAGGTTTTCCTGATGGGAAGGCGCATACTGGTCGCCCTCCCAAGGAGGAACCTACCCATGGCGATGAACCGCATCCAATTCCAACCGGGCCTGTCGTTGCCTGCATTTCTTGAACAGTTCGGCAGTGAGGCGCAATGCGAGGCCGCGCTAGAAAAAGCGCGCTGGCCCGAGGGCTTCCGCTGTCCCCGTTGCGGCCAAGCGGAGCATTCCGTGCTTCATGTCGGCGTCCACAAGACTTGCCAATGCCGGGACTGCTAGCTGCAAACCTCGCTGATCGCGGGCACCCTGTTCCAAAGCACCCGCCTCCCGCTGACGATCTGGTTCCCGGCGATCTACCTGGTGGGCCACAGGCCAAGACCGGCTTATCCGCCCTGGCCCTGAAGCGGCCACTGGGCGTCAGCTACCCCACGGCCTGGTTGATCCAGCACAAGCTGATGCAGGCCATGGCCGAGCGCGACGCCCGGTACCGGCTGGACGGCCCGGCCCAAGTGGACGACGCCTATCTTGGCGGCGAACTGCCCGGCGGCAAGGTAGGGTGCGACTCCGAAAACAAGGTGCCCTTCGTCGCGGCGGTTTCGCTCAACGCCGAGGGACATCCGATATACGTCAAGATGGCACCGGTTCCCGGTTTTACGCGCAAGGCCATCGCCGACTGGGCCAAGGCCGACCTCAACCCCGGTTGCCGGGTGGTTTCCGACGGCCTGGCGTGTTTCGCCGGAGTGGCCGACGCCGGATGCCTGCACCAGCCCGTCGTCGTCGGCACCCGCAAGCCCAAGGATCTGCCGCAGTTCAGTTGGATCAACACGGTGCTGGGCAACCTCAAGACCGGCTTCGGCGGTGCCTACCATGCGTTCGACTTCGCCAAATCCGGCACGCGCTACTTGGCCGCGTTCGTTTATCGCTTCAATCGGCGCTTCCATCTCGAGATGCTCCCCATGCGCCTCCTCGCTGCCGCCCTCGCCATCGACCCGCGTCCGGCCCCTTGGCTCCGTCGGGCTGAAGAATCTTGCTAATCAGGAAGAACTATTCGCTTGGTGAAACAAATAACAGAATTCCGGTCGGATCCATTGCCACATCCAAACGCCATTAATTATATGTACTCACAACGGCTCAAGCAGGCCTGCAATATCGACCCTCCTAGTCAAGATGCGGTCCCTGATTTCCCCCTCTCTTCCAATATAAAATCCGGCCCTGATGCTCTCATAGCCTTCTTGTATTTTTTTCAAAATGTCGCGCCTAGTGGTCTTGGCTTCGTTTTCTGAAAGATTCGCCAACCTCTCTCTAAGCATCAACTCGTAATATCTGGTCAATTTCGGCTTGGTGCGTTCAGGGCTATGGAGGATCGAATAATTGGAATCAAGGATCACGTCCTGATACCTGATCCTGTCCTGCCTGGAATCTCGGTTGGGCCGATAGCTCAGGAAGATCAAGCGATAAGCGACCACATATAGCATCAGACGGATCTTGTGTTGGCCACCCACACCTTTGAACCTGAACCCGATGTTGCGCCAAATTTCCTGCCCATACCGCACGTATATCCCCTCGACCAACGTATCCAAAGCATCTAGGGATTCCTCTGTTTCCCCATGAATCCATATGGCCAGAATCCGTGCGGCCGCGTGGAGATACGACGGGCGTTTCCTGTCGTCTAGCGCCATGGCCAGGGGCAGGATCACCGGCGCATGCCAGTTCTTCCTGCCATAGAATCCCCAGATTTCTTGTTGATTGGCGGCGGTGAAGTTGTCGAGAAATTCCTCGCTGTGGAGGTAGGGCGCGAACCAGACATTGAGCGCCAGGTTCTCGGCCAGGAGCGCCTCGTCCAGTTCACCGGCGGGCCGGTACCATTGCCCGAAGCTCAGGTACATTTCTCCCTCGTCGGTGATGGAGCCCCTTTGGTCGATGTAGCGCTTGTCCCGGAGCACTTCCTCGTACAGCAGGAACTCCCTTTCAGGGAGTAGCCTCTCCGGGAAGTAGTTCTGGACCATGGCGTAGCCGTCCCGGACGGTTAGCCCCTCCTCCTTGGGCGCGAATCGGGTGTTCCTGAGCATGAACCGCTGGATTTCGTCGGCCTGGTCGAACGCGTCCTCCTTGAAGGTTGAAGTGGTGAATACCTTAAAGTAACCTGGGATTTTCCTTCCCTCGCTGAATCCACGCGCGATCCTGGACGCCATCTGCCGCATGGTGTGATCGTCGTAGAAGAAAGTACTCCGATCCTCATTGTAGGCGCGCACCAGCAACCCCAGGTGGGTATCCAGGCGGATTCCCTCCGCGATCACATTGGTCGTAATCAGGATCACCGGTCCCCGCTTGGAAGCGTTCTGCACCGCTTGCTCGATAACCTCCTTTTCCCCCACATATTTTGTGGCGGCGTACACATGGATGTTACGTTCCATTTCCCGATAACCAAGCCCCGCGAAATGGGCCTTTAATTCCATCGAGATTTGTTCCGCCATGGATTTGCTGAAACAAAAGATCGGGAGAAGCCGGGTCCTGCCGCAAGCCCCGAACTCCTCCTTGAAATGCCGCCGGACCCTATCGCCCTCGTTCCGGAGCGAAAGCGTCCTGTCCTCCCGGTTATATTCAATGCATTCAACGACTCGCTCGACGCAAGCATCCCTGGGGACGATTTCGCGGCGGTCCTCGATCTTGACGTTGTTGGCGGTGAATCCCGATACCACCTTGTTGCAACCGACGATCCCCCGAATCTTGTCCTGCCAATAGGTGGGCATGGTCCCCGTCATCCACAGGACACGTATTCTGCGCCGCCCGTATTCCAGGAAAGTCGCGAACTCGTGGTAGGGCAGGTATTTGCGCTCGACCATGTTGTCCCCATGCACGCCCATCAAGCGGGAATGGATTTCGTCGCAGACCAGGCCCCGCAGCCGCGCTGCCCCCCGCTCCCGGTGGTAGAGGATTTCCTGGGCGTATTCGTAGGTCGAGATAACAACGCCGACCTTGGGCGCTTCGAAACCTACCGCCGTATCGCCATGGTATATCCGGATGTTGTCGGCGGACAGGTGGACGATCCGGTGGGCACGATAGAACTTCTCGTTGCGGGCCCCGCCCTCCGGCGTCGAATCGTCCAGGATATTCCGGTCGGAGAAGAAGCGGACGAACTCCTTCCGGGTATGGCCGGCCAGGGTTTTCTTGGGGACCATCACGATCACATGCCCATGGTCCAACCCCTCTAGCAAGGCGTTGACGAACAGCATGGCCGCGATCATCTTGCCGGAGTTGGTCGGGCTTTGGATAACCGTGAGTGGAGGGATATCGTCCAGCCGGGCGACGACCTCGCGGTCGAAAACCACCTGCAACGGGGTGAGCGCGTCCCCGAGGGGCGGATCGAGCGGCTTGACCTCGCCCGCCACCGCGCTGGAAGACGACTTCACCACGTACTTGACGTCCTGGAGGTAGCCGGCGTCGCCGATGGAGATATCGACGCTGGGCAGGTATTCGACCATGAGGAGCCTGGACAGTATCTGCGTGGACCTCTCCCGGATTCCGGGAAGGGCCTTGGCCTCTTCGCGGCCGGCGTCGAAGCGCTCCACGAGATTCTCCTCCAGCGCGGCGTTGTCCCTCCTCAATGGTAGACGGCTATGGACCAGGTAGTTCTTCAAGCCGCACATCGGCATCGCGCACCTCTGGCAGCTATGCACCAGAGTCGATTCAAGGTATTCCAAACGCGTCATCGGGAGCACGGAGCGCATGGACAGCTTGCCTGCGGCTTCCCCGACCCCGTTCCTCAAGGGGTCGCAATGTGAAAGGCCGTTGGCGCCCCCCCGGTATTTCCCGTCGGCGTAATCCGAAACGAACGCCAGCAACGCGTCCGTGATTTCCTCCCGCTCGATGTCCAGGGTGTTGAGGTAATGGAAGACCCCCTGGCAACTCACCGTCCCGCCCGCGCCGACCGCGATCTTCTCGATCCGCCTCAGGACCTGTTCGGGGTCGCGGAGTAGGCCCGGCGTCAGGTAGAGCAGCGCCTGGTGGATGGCGTCGATCCTGACCCCCCTTCCCAGGCGCGCCGCGCCGCCCCGGCGCCGGACCATGTCGCCCAGCACCTGAGCGTAGATGTATAGCTGCACGCGGTACTGGAAGAGGGCACCCGCCGACGCGTCCTGGTCACAGGACTTGGGCTCCATATACTTGCAGTCGAAGAGGTAGATTTCGCTGCCGGCCCGGATCACCATGTCGGGGATGCATGTCCCCGAGACCTCGACGATGGCCGCGCCGTCGCCGGTATCGACCTTTGGGGACATGAACGGATAGGTCCTCGCCATGTCCCCTTCCGGCTCGTAGAACACGATCGAGAAACCTTCCCGGCCATCCAGCAGGGCGGATTCCAGAGAGCTTTCCCCAGGCGCGTCGTCCTCCTTGAACAGGTGTCGGACCGTGGTTACGGAACCGCCGAACCGCCGCTTGAGGATGAGCTTGAAATCCTCCTCGGCCAGCCTTCCCGCGCCCCGCTTGTCCGCGACGGCGACGGGGGCGATGCCCATCTCCAGCCGGTTGTCGAAGTAATGGTGGAAAAGGTTGTCCAGGCAGGCATTGAGGAAGGCGACATCCCGCGCGCGCGTGGGCACCGCGTCGGCGGCAAATTTGAGCTTCTCCTTGTAGTTGAGATAGTTCTCGAGGTAGGTCCCCATCCTCGAGGAAACCACCTTGACCGCGCTCATCTTATCCATAAATAGCCTCCTCGGCGGCTCCGGGTCAGGGCGACATACAGGAGGTCGATGGTCCCGCTGAAAGGATGGCACTTGTGGACGGGCCTGCCGCTCTCCCGGACCTTGCCCGTCGCGATCAAGGCGTATCCCTCCAATGTCAGCCCCTTCGATTTATGGATGCTCGTGTAGTACAGGAACCCGTTCGACCCGCACAGCCCCTCATAGAACCAGTGATTGAGGTTCATCCCGAAAAAGTGATCGAGCTCCTCGAACGAGGATACGCAGCGCCCCGTGGCGGTGGCGAGGAACTCGGCCAACTCGGCGTCGGTCCTGGCCGCGACCATCCCCGCGTAGTCGCGGATGACTCCCTGGCAATAGGTGTCGAGCCGTCTCGCGATGGGATGGCGGTCGCGCACCCTTGCCTCGACGAAGCCGAACGCCCCGCAATAGGCGACGAACAAGGAAAGCGACCGCTTGATCAGGCGCGCCAAGTGGATGCCCGGCCCCTCGTCGTCGCCCGGCTTCGCGGAGGCAGGGTCGAAATGGCAATCCAGGATATAGCCATAGTCCGCGTCGATCTCCTCCCGGCGCTCGACGAAATTTCTGAAGAGACTCAATCCGGTATCGAGGCGGAGCGTCTCGGCCGCAAAGCCTACTTCATGGCTTTGCAACACTTCTCGGAGGGGACGGCCATCCTCCTTTTTGGGATTCAGACGCGTAAAGAACAAATCGATGAATTCTTGACGGAACAGGGTGATGACCCGCTTGCCGTAGGCGGCCTCGATCCTGGCGAGCTCGTCGCCGTTCGGCACGTTCTCGCTGGCCTTGTAAAGGTTCCGGACCCCAAGCACCATGTGGGTGTTCTTCGCCACGTCCCGGTCGATATCGGCGATATTGGTCACGATCCCGAAGAAATCCCCCGGCCTTTCCCTGTCCGCCCCCCGGATGGGGTCGGGGAATATCGCGTCCGAGTAAAGTCCGGCGATATTGAACAGCGCCGGGCTTTTTCCGTTCCTTCCGGGCAGTTCCCCGTGATATTCGGAGTAGGCGGCATTCATCCTGGTGAGCAGGCCATGGCTGAACCGATGGCTCGTGTCCAGCCGCTCCATCCCCTCGATCGCCTGGACCGCCCTTTCGTCCACCCTGCCCTGGAACACGCGGTGGGCGCCCCACAGGAATCCGGAAATATCGATCCGGTTCGTTCCCGGCACGGACCCATCGCCCTTGGCCAGGCTCGGGCAGGTGGTCGGCTTCATGCCGGAATAGACCATCTGGCGGTCGTCGCCCGTGATCAGGACGTGCCGGATCCGGCCGATGGCGTAGAGACACAGGATGGGTGCGAGCTTCGCCAAGGTGATGTCCTGGGCCTCGTCGAGGATCAACAGGTCGATCACCCCGCCGGGGAACAGCGAATTGGGTATCAGTTCGGCGTCGGGAACGACCGGGTCCGCGATACGGCGCATAATCCCGTATTGCGCGGTGTTGGCGATCCCCGGATCAAGGCTCCATGCCTTGAGCATGTCACCCAGCGAAAGCGATCCGGTCAGGAACACGTTGGCCAGGTTCCGCCCGGCCTTCGTTTCCGGGTCCTTGCCGATCAGGTCTGAAACCGCCTCCTGGCCATCGGCCAGCCACGGCTTCGCAAGGCGCTGTAGGAAGCTGTCCACGGTGTGGAAGGCGCAGAAATGCCCGCAATTCAAGTCGTTCAGGCCGCTCACGAAGTCGATGCGGCTTTGGTTGGTCAATATCCGGGTATAGGTGACGCTGGCGATGTTCAGGGGGCTCGAGATCGCGCTCGGATAGGCGCGCAGCGCCGGGAAGTGCCGGATGACCTCGTTGATCACGGTGGTCTTGCCGGACCCCGGCACGGCATAGCCCAGGAGGATGGACTGGTTGCGGTTGGACGGCTTCATTTTGTTTTCTATGGGAAGCCGCCCCGTTCGCGCGGGGACGGCGGGGTTATCCATTCCACGCCACGGCGGGCCGTCACATGAACAGGCTCAACTTGATCATCCCGTTGCGCCGTTTCGCCTTTGAGAAATTGCGGACGCTGGTGATGAACAGGTTGTTCAGCGAAGGATCGGCGTAATGGGCGTCGATATCCTCCCGGAACCGCCTCAGGATGCCGTTGCGCCTCTCCTTCTGGTCGGCGTTCAGGGGCTCCCCGGAATAGCCGTCGTCCGCGATCATCTTGACCATTGCGTCGATGATCGGCGCGTTCTCCTTGACGATCCACTTCTCGGCCAGGGCCGCGTTCCCGGTCACCTTGTCGATGGCGTGGATGATCGCGTGGTCCCTGATTTCCAGGAACGAGGTCGGAAGCACCAGGTCCTTGGCATGGAGTAGGCTCAGGAGGTTGATCACTTTGCCCAGGTTGCCGCCGACGTCCCCGCCTTCCGGCAGCCTGACCTCATAGGGCTTCTGCTGGAGCGCGTCCTGGCGTTTCGCGTTGAAGGACACATAGGCCTCGGTGGGAGAGACGTCGCATACCAGCAAGCCATTCGGTTTGGCCTTAGAGGACGGCGAAGCCGCGCCCGCGTCCGGGTAGTAGATCTGGACTCGCATGTTCTTGGGGATGAACGCCACGATCACCTTTTGGGCAACGCTCTCGGGATCTGCGTTCATTTCGCCGAGGCAATTGAGCAACTCTTCCTTGATCTGCTTGGCGTGCTTCCAGGAATGGAAGTTGCCGTCGAAGATCAGGAAAAGGTAGGACTGTTCGTCGCCCTCCAGGATAAGGTCGCGGATCTCCTCCTTGAGCCTCGGATCCTTGTTCACCAATTCCCGCATCAGGCCGCGCTCGTCGGTATGCAGCGCGTCGAACATCTGCACGGAACCGTTCCGGGCGAACTCGTCGATCGTGATGACTTCGATGAATACGCCATGCTGGGCGTTGCGCGCCGAATCGGCGTGCCGGTTGTCGAAGAAGATCGCCTTGCTCCGGCCGCCGATCCCGAAATCGGTCGCCATGTAATCAATTACCTTGGAAGGGGCGTCCTCCAGATCGCACAGCAGCTTCCTTTGAAGCTGGGCCTCGACGTTCTTGCGGACGAAATCGTTGCCGTGCAGCAAGTCGTCGGCCCGGTTGCAGAACTGGATGATGTTCCCGCTGGACAAGGACAGGCACTTGTAGAGGATGTAGGCCAGGTTTTCCAGGGCGGTATGGTCGCCGCTGGCGGCGATGCCTTCCCCCTTCCTGATCATGAGCCTCCCCCTGGCGTCCTTGGGCAGTTCCGCCAGGTTGCGGACCCCGTGCTGGCTGGCCCAATACGCGACCAGGTCCGCCTCCCTCAGGTTGAAATTGAACAGCGCGTAGTCGTCAGCGAAGAAGTGGCGGATGCCCTTCGGCTTCCTGCCCAGGGAAACGGTCTTGGCGTGCATTTTCCTGGGATCGACCGATGCCTTGGCCGGGAACACGGCTTTGCCCGTAGGCTGGATGCGTCCTTCGCAGGTTCCCAGGGCCATGCCGTATTCGGCCTCCTTTTCTTGGAGGGTCCGGTAAATCAAGGCGCTGATGTAGTCCTTGTTGGCGGTCGTTTGGTGGACGCTTTCCGACTCGAGCTTCTCAGAGCCAGGATCGAGCGGGAACATGTTGCCCACCACGACGTCGGAAGGCATCTTCGCGCAAAAATAATCGTAGGCTTCGGACTCCTCGTCGAAGGCGTGCGAAACCTTGAAGCCGGACACCTGCGCCAGGTCCTCCCCGGTCATCTTGATGACCGTCGAATACGGCAGGGCATAATCCTTGTAGCTCAAAGTGATCGATTGGTAGACGAACGCCAGCTTGTTGAGCAACGCCTTGTCCTCGATCTCCGACCTCTCGATCTTGGATTCCGGAACGATCATGGGCGAACCGAAGATCAACGCGTCCTTACCGTCGACGAACCGGTCCGGTGCGTCCAGCGCCCCCTTCCTGACGAGCCTCGGCGTGACCGCGAAATCGAAGCTGTATTCCGAACGGTCGAGCGATTCCCTGCGCAGGACGATCCTGACGACCCGTCCAAGGTAGCTATAGAAGAGCGTGACCACCTGGGTCTTCAGGCTGTTGTAGGTGCGGATATGCGGCAGGAAGAATAGCTGGTTCCTTTCCTTGTCCGATCCCGGCGCGCGCAGCTTCGATTCCCTGAGCGCCCGGTAATGAGCCCCACCCAAAATGTTCTTGTCGCAAGCCTTCGGATTCTTGGGGTCGACCACATTCAACGATAAGGGGGTGCCGAGCGATACCGACACCGTGCCGACGCCATTGGGCAGCACGTCCTCCACGGCCAGCCGGTGGTCCAGGATATCGTGGAAGGACATGAAGATGTATTTGATTTCGCGGATCGACCGCACATAATCCAAAATGAATTGTTGGCGCCGGGCGAAAAGTTCGGAAACGAACCCATTGAAAGGGACGTTTCCGGAATTCCTGAGATTGGACAGACCCGGCTTCCCCATGATCCGATCGATCACGTCATCAAGGTCGAAGTCGGACTCAGACTCCTGAGCCGCGTCCTGGTAGACGAAAGCCTGGAAAACCGTTCCGTCGATCGCCTTGAATTCCTGAACATGATTGAAAATAAATGCGCGCTTCCGGATATCCGCCATAGGCGTGCCTGATACCAGGTCGATCTTCTGATCTTCTGTCAAAAAGATGTTGCCCGACTTGCGTTGATAAAGGCCAAAATGGGTGTGTCTTGCCTCATCCTGCAAATGTCCCGTAATCATCTCGATGACCGAAGAGGAAAGCGTGAATGTATTTCTGAGAAATTTCATGGAATATTCCAGTAGGGGCCGATGCATGGAAAAGTTAACTGATTCACGCCCTTACGGGAGTGATATTTGCTGTTCTCCTAGACGGGCCTCCAGTCGGTTAATTCTACTTTAAATTTAGAATTAGAACTTACGCATTGACGGCGGTTTTGAATTGATGGTTTAGGTGTTTCTTGCCGTCCGTGAAGCCGCTGATGAAAGCCGCCACCACCTCCTTGTACTATCTGCTGGATGTGCTTCTCCAATTTCCTGCGCGTGAAGTTGCGGTCGTGCGCGTTGACCGCCTTGAACTTGCTGCCGTCGATGGCCACGGTGGCCTGGTTGAACAGGTTCAGTTCGCGGCACAGCAGGACGAACTGTCGACACACGCCACGCAGGCCCGGCCCATGGTCCCGTCGGAAGTCGGCGGTCTTGAAATCGGGCGCCAACCGCCCGGTCAGCCACATGAGCTCGACATTCCTCAGCGCCTTGCCCTCCAGGCGGCGGCTGGACTGGATGCGGTTGAGGTAGCCGTAGAGGTAGAGCTTCAGCAGCACCGAAGGATGGTAGGCGGGGCGGCCCTTGGTGGCGGGGACGACCTTGAACCCCAGCGCACCCAGGTCCAGGTGGTCCACGAACAGGTCGACGGTGCGGACGGGGTTGTCGTCGGCGATATAGTCATCCAGGGCTTCGGGGAACAGCGTGGTCTGCCGCCGGTCATCGCCCTCCACGAATCGCTTCATCTGCCCCTCTCTCGCTTCGAAGTTACGAAGGGCAAATTTTACCAATCGCGGTGTTTTCACACAGCCTGGCCGAGGAGCGGGCACTCCCGGCTGGGCCTGTCGTTTCGATAACCGCGCTATCAACGGGAGCCTCACCCGGAGGCGCGGGCCGCCATTTTGCGGGCGATCCGGATGCGCGGCAGGAACGCGGTTCCCCAGGCGAAACTCAGCGATGTCTCCGTGCCGGTCGGGGCGGCCAATGAGCCGATGCACGGCGATGTTGCATGAAACCTTCGATGTTGAAGCTGTGTCGTGGACGGCGTTCCCCGTCATGCCCGCGCCGGTTTCCGCGCGTGGGCGTGGTGGAGGCACCGGCCTCCCGGGTTCGCCGCCGGGTGGGGGCCGGGGTACCGGCGGGTTGGGTCAGGCCCCCGGCTCGAGCAGTGCCGTCACGCTATGGAGCGCCCGCGCCCATTCCCGCTCGATCAGCGCCTTCAGCTGTTTTTCGAGACTGTCGCGGGCGGCGTCGGCGAACCAGTCCCGGTTGTGCTTGGCGATACGGTCCTTGTAGCCGGGACCCTGGCCCCACTCGCCCACGCACTGCCGCCAAAACACGGGATCGCTCTTGAGGGCGGCTTTGAAGACGGTTTGCCCCATCAATTGGGCCTTGCGCAGGAGCTCCTCGTACGCGGCGGTCAGCACCCGTTGCGCCTGGGTGATCAGGTCGGCCGCCTCGGCGTAGCCGGGGGTTGCCGCCATGATTTTGCAGTGGCCGATGAACGCCTCCACGGCCTTGTGGAGGGCCAGCACGGCGATCCTCCGCGCCCCGTAGCCGATCTGGTAGGAATAGCTCAGGTTGGTCCACTCCCCCTCGCGGTTGATGGAGGCCCGCACGGTCGCCGCGTAGGCGATCTGGATTTGTTCGAGCAGGCTGTCCTGCACATGGGCATGGACCGGTGGCACGGCCGCGTGCAACTCGGCCCAGGTGTTCAGGCTCTTGCCCGCCTCGCGCAGGACCGCGCGGACCCGTTCCTCGCCGTGGTTCGCCAGGAGCGCCCGCGCGCCCTCGATCGCGCCCTGGATACGGGCGCGGAACGCGTCGCGGATGGCGGCCAGGCGCCCGACCAGGAACTCCTGGGCGCGGGTCGCGAGGTCCTCGTTGGCGTTGTAGAAGCCCACCGCGAGGGTTTGCAGGCCCAACGGTTGCAGGGCCAGTTCGATCTGCTCGGCCTTGAGCTCGTAGCCCTCCTCGGCGTCCTCGGCCGGCGAGCCCGTCGCGTCGTCCTTCATGGCGAGCGCCTCGCCGGGGCGGGGCAGCACCAACAGGGCCGCGTTGGTTTCAAGGCCGCGGACGCCGGCCTCCTTGGCGCGCTCCAGCAGGAGCCTCGCCTCCGCCGCCGGCGCGTTGTTGAACGTCGAGCACAGCACCGCCAGGGTATGCGGGTCGTCGAGGTGGACCTCGATATCCTCGCGGGCCGCGGTGCGGTCGATCCCCTTGGTGTCGATGATGCGGACCGTGAGGTCGGAGGCCTTGAACAGGCTGTCCGGCACGACCACCTCGATCCGCTTGGGGAGCGTGAATTCGGGATGGCGGCCGTTGTTGATGGCCGAGAACGTATCCTTGAGCCAGGCCCTCGGGGCCTTGCCGGACGCCTCGTCGTACCAGATATCGCGCCGGTCGCGGCGGTGCAGTTCCATGCGGCTGAGCACCTCGACCACGAACTCCCGCGGCGAGGGGAACTCCTCGGCCAGGTCGTTGGCGGGATCAATCACCGCGCGCTTCCCGTCCGGGCCTTTGGAACGCTTGAGCGCCAGCCCGGCCATGTTGCGCAGCGCCCGCGCCACTTCCTTGGATATCCCCTGGGACTCGGACCCCCCGGAACCCTCGTCCTCGGCCTGGGCGCTCCCCTTCAGGATGTATTCCGCCAGGTCGGCGACATCCTGCCGGATCTCGTCGTCGCCGCGCGGCTCGATGATGACGCCGTACTCCGGCCCCGAGCGGAGGTGGACCTCGCAGATCGTGATGCCGCCGCCGCCGACCTCGAGCACGGGGGCCGGGGAACCGTCCTCCCTCGGGGTCTCCAGCCCGGTCATCCGGCAGATCGCCGTCGACTTGCCCACCCCGATGCTCCCGATCAGCGCCACCTGGTGGTCCCGCTTCAGGATGAGGCTGGCGCCGCGCTTCAGTTCCTCGATGTATTCCGAAAGGCGGCGCTCGAAGGCTTGCGGCGTGTCGGGCTGGTCCCTGAGCTCGGCTAGGTCGCGGGCGACCCGCTCGGCCTCCCACAACAAGCCCTGGTCCGGATGGTCCAGGTTGGGACGCGGCAGTACCCGCCATTCCCGCTGGAGCGCCTCCGAGAGCGCACCGGCCTCCGGGGTGGCGATCTGGTCCAGGATGTCCTGCAATTCCTGCAAGGTCACCTGACGCTCCCCGCTCTCGATGCGGGACAGCACGGCCGCGCTGAGGGAGACGCGCCTTGCCAATTCCGCCTGCTTCAAGCCCGCCCGGTCGCGGACCAGCATAAGGTACCGGCCGAGTTCCGCCGGATTGATCGTGGATTCTTGCTCTGACATGAGTTCCTCCAAGGAAAGGTTTCCATGAAACTATAGCAAGATTTCTAAAAAACAAAAATATTTTTGGAAATCTTGCTACAACAATTCGCATGGATGGCTGGCGACTGGAGTACGGCGGCACGGCCAACCAGGGGATGCCGGGGATCCGGCGGGCCCCATGGCTGGCCCGGCATCGATCCCTCCCCCCAAGGTGTGGCGCGGCCCGGGGCCCCACTGGACAATTGGGATCATTCTGTCTAATGTTCCGGAGCCCGCCCCAGCAAATACGCGGGGTCGCGGCTTGTCTCGACGCGCAAATATTGGACAAAATGAACAAGGCATCCAAAGACGACCGCCGCCACCTGACCCAGGGCGAGGTGCAACGGCTCATTGCCGCTACCCAGGGCAGCCGCAATGAAGCCCGGGACCGGTTCTTCCTGCTGCTGATGTTCCGCCACGGCCTGCGGGTGTCGGAGGCGTGCGGCCTGAGGCTGTCCCAGCTGGACCTGGAGAACCGGGTGCTGCACGTCGCCCGGCTCAAGCGCGGGCTGTCCACCACCCACCCGCTCCGGGTGGACGAGGTGCGGCTGGCCAAGGCGTGGCTCGCGGAGCGCGCGCGGATGGGTCCGGAAACCGACGCCGTCTTCGTCAGCGAGCGGCGCGGCCCCCTGAGCCGCAAGACCGCCTGGCGCTTCATCCGCGCCTACGGCGAGCGGGCGGAACTGCTCCTGTCAGCCCATCCGCACATGCTGCGCCACGCCTGCGGCTTCGCGCTCGCCGACCAGGGCGCGGACACCCGGCTGATCCAGGATTATCTGGGACACCGCAACATCCAGCACACAGTCCGCTACACCGCCACCAACCCGGCGCGGTTCGGGCGGCTATGGCGGTGACCGCGAAGGGGCGGGATATTCGGGATACGTTGTTCCCGATGGAACAGCCGATAAAGGGGATCGGATAGCCGCCGGTTAGAATGCCTCGACATTATTAATATAGAATCATCTGTCACGACTGGCGTTTGGAACTACTCGGCAATGGCAAATAACAATAATAATTATTGGTATCGAATTTTGTTCAAGGTTAAGGTTTATGAGGCGTCTGGAGATTCCTTCCAGCGGTTGGTCAATGACCTGTGCCAACATAGTTGGGTTGGATTCCAAGCTATTTCACCATGGGGGAATTGGGGGGATGGCGGTAATGATGGGTGGGTCCAGGATGACCAGCATTATCTACAGGTTTATGCCCCCAAACCGACAACCGAATTGAATGCGGTTGATGCCGCCAAAAAATCCGTCAAAGATTTCCATAAACTTCTGAATAAGTGGTCAGCAATTAAAAAATACTCATTTGTACTCAATGATCGGTTTGTCGGAATCCCTGCCCCGGTGGCCCATGCCATGGAAGAAATCAAAACCACGCATAACCTGGCACAGGCACGGCCCATTGGAAGCGCCGACCTGGAATCCATGTTCATGGGGCTTCCCGAAGACCTGCGCCAAATCATCGTCGGCGGGATACCCTCTTGCTCTTTAAGTACTGTTGATGCTAGCGCTGTCGGCGAGTTGTTATCGAATTTGGCGGATAACATAACGCCATTGCCGCCTCTTCTAATTAACCCAAACGCGCCAGATTTCGACGAAAAAATAGCTTTCAATGGACTGACATCACCGGTTTCAGAATACCTGAGGGTATCCTCTTATCAGGCGAGCTTGGTCGATGATTTTCTTTCCAGGCGTGATCCTGGTTTGCAGCAGGCTGTCTCCGAGGAAATCAGCGGACTATACGCCACCAGTAAAGAAGAAATTCCGGATACCGATCCTGACGCGGCCAATATCCGTTATGCCTGGATGCTGGATCGGCTTATTCCCGAGGCGGGACGACAGCATCCACACAGTTGGAAGGCCTATCGGGAAGCCGCGCAAATTGTCCTCGCCAAATTCTTCGAAACCTGCGACGCCTATGAGTATCCAGACAGCAATCCTGCCGCATAAGCATGTGCGCTTTTGCGATTCCATCGTCGGCCTGGCGGGGTTCCTGCGCCAGTTATTGGAGGAACCCCGGACCATCGATGAGCTATGGGCGCTGCTGGACCGTGAGAACTCCGGTTGGCCCGTGCGTCCGACCTTTACGAACCTGGTGCTGGCCGTGGATATTCTGTTCGCGATAGGACAGGTGGCGGAGGCCACGAATGGCCGGGTGCGCCTGGTGATGACCCATGAAACTGATTGAACTGTCCAGCGACAAACCATCCTTCAAAACCCTCCGGTTCAATCCGGAGGGATTGACGCTGATCGTCGGGGACGGGGCGCAGGACAGTAGGAAGGATGGCAGCAGTAATGGGGTTGGCAAGACCTTGGCTTTGGGGCTGGTCCATCATTGTTTGGGGGCCAATGCCGACAAAAAACTGAAAGCGGCGGTTCCCGATTGGATGTTCCGGCTGAGGCTTAGCCTCAATCAAAAGGAACACCTTATCGAGCGCAGCGGCGATGGAAAAACCCTGATTTTGGATGGAGCCCCAATCAGGCTTAACGCGCTCCGTGACTGGCTCAATGAGTGCGGAGCGTTCCGGCTTGACCCGCACATCGAGGGCCTGAGTTTCAGGGCGCTATTCCGCCGGTTCGCGCGGCATGAACGCGAGGATTGCCTCGATCCCCTGAGGACGAACAAGGAAACCCCGTTCGACGCCCAGCTGCGGAGCCTTTATCTGTTGGGGGTGGACTGCTCCCTGGCGCAGAGCAAGCGCCGCCATAAGACGGAGTTGGACAACCTCAAACAAACCAGCAAGACCTGGCAGCATGATCAGGTTTTGAAGGATATGTTCCGCGCCGGGGCCCAGCCCAAGGTGCGCGCCGAATGGCTGGAAAAGGAAATCCCGCGCATCAAGGCGGACCTCCAGGGTTTCCAGGTCGCGGAGAACTACCGGGCGATCGAAGTACAGGCATCCGAACTGACAAGCCAGATACGGGAGAATGAACGGAAAACGGCGGTCATCCATTTCCAGCTTGAGGGGATCGACAAGGCCCTGAGGCAGCAGCCGGATATCTCCCGCGACGACCTGTTGTCCCTGTACCAGGGCATACAAAGCGTCTTCAAGCCCGACGTGCTCGCGCACTTCGATGCGGTCGAGAGATTCCACCATTCCCTCGCCGCCAACCGCAAAGCCAGGCTGGAACAAGACCGGCTGGCCTTGCACGGGGAACTTGCCTCGATAGAGGCGGCCTCCAGGGAAGTCGCGGCCAGGAGGGACCAGCTGCTCCAGACCTTGCAGGGGAAGCGCGCGCTTGACGAATATGCGGCCTTGGCGAACCAATTGGCGGTGCTACAGGAGGAGCAGCACCGCCTCAATGAGTTCCTGAACTTCGCGGCCAGCCTCAAGGAAAGGGAACAGGACATCAAGGAGAAGAAGGTCGAGGAAGACCGGACGGCCGCCGAATACCTTGGCGGCAACCCCATGGCCAATCCCGACAAGGTATTCTCATGCCTCGCGGAATTGCTCTATCCCAGGACGCCCGCGGGCATCGTCATGGAGAACAACACCGGGGACAATCAGATCCGCTATGACCTGACCGTGCAGATTGAGGGCGACGCCTCGGACGGGATCAACGCCGCGCGCATCCTATGCTTCGACTGGCTGTTGCTGATGCACGGGGCCAACCACACCATGGGGTTCCTCTGGCACGACAACAGGCTGTTCGCCGATATCGACCCGCGCCCCGGGCCGCCTGGTTCTCGTACCTCATGGGCGCGATGCCCGGCACGGGGAAGCAATACATCGCGACGATGAATACCGAGAACTTCGCCGCGATGGGCGAGCATATCGCGCCCGACCACATGGAGGCGCTCAACAAGGCCGTCCGCGCCACGCTGCGCGGGGACGCCCCGGGGAATAAGCTGCTCGGGATGCAGTTTGGCGGCCAGCTATAGGTGGCGACGACCAGGGATCCACCAGCGTGACGCCGGTGCCGGTGATCGGGGTCTCTGTCAGCGACGCCGCCAGCCCGTCCTAGATCGACGTCTCTTGGACGGCGGTCTCCAGGGCGACCGGCTACAAGGCGTATGTGGCGACCTCCAAGCCCGGTCCCTTTGCTCTGTTTTCGTCATGGTTGCGGGTGAACCGGGAACTTATGGATAGTCGAAGGTGTGCGGAGGAATGTGCTGTCGAAGCTGAGTTTTTCGAGCGCCGCCACGGCGGCGGCGGACTTGCATACATTTAGTACAGTTGCTCCGTCGTTTCTGATATCGCATATGCTCAATCCACTCTCGATAAGCAGTTTGCATATTGATAGTGCTGCTGCTTTATAGCGCTTATCTCTGTAATTCAGGGCATTTGCCGCAGCGTGCAGTAGCGTGCCGCCATCCGGCAGTCTCGCATGAATATTTGCTCCACGGTTGAGCAAAAATTGGAAATTACCAAAACCCGTTTCAGGGTATCCAAACCCTATCAACTCAATCGACCTATAAATCGGCGTAAAGCCCTCGTCGTCCACCGAATTAATATTAGCACCGAAGTCCAATAATATGCCGATTACTTCGGTATTGATAAAATTCATGGATGTAGCGTAATGCAAGGGAGTCCAGCCACGGTTATCTTTTGAATCTAGTTTCGCGCCGGCAAAGATCAGGGGAAATATGGCGCGTTCAGAACCGCATTGAGCGGCTTCATGCAGCAAGGTTGAACCGTCATAATACCTTTTATTGGCGTCCATTCCAAATTCGAGTAGTAATTGGATAAGTTCGCTTTTGTTGTATCCAAGAGCGTAAGATATTAAATTTTCTGCTATATATAAATCTTCATTGTATTTTATAATATACGACATTACTGCATCATAATCACCTTCTTCAATAGCGCAGTAAACCATGCAGGCATGATCCATGTCAGAATAGCTATCATCCAATATATCTAAGGTAGTGGACATGATTTTTTAAAAAATTGTGCTACTGATTCATTAAAGCACATCGCCCCTTTAGGAAATCCTAAAATCCGATGTGCCTGCTGCAATTGCGCCAATTCCTGACCGAGCCGGGCTTGTTCGCCTTCTCGACCCGGAAAACCCGATCCTTCGGTGGAACTCCCCGTCATCCCTGTCCGCGCACCGCACCGACTTCGTCGCCAAGGATGCGGTCTGGTCTGAGCCACCTGCGGCGGCACGTCCCCGTTTTTTCAGTGATCTTTTGTGATGTGACCGGATCCAAGCAGATCCAGTTGGATCCAATTTTTGCTGTTGTAAGGTGGTGCGTGCTGTGTCGGCGTTGATTTGAAGCGATTCGTTCCAGATCCGACCGGATTCGATTGGATCCATAGGTGATTCGTGCCGTGTTCGTGTTGTTTTGGTTTCGTGTCGAAATGATGCAACTAGATCCGTTTAGATCCATTCTGGATCCGATCGTTTTTCAGGTGACCGAATGGTTTTCGGCGATTTTTCTTTATTTTGTTAATCAAATAAAAACTTTTTGGTTTTCCTATGCGACATCCTTGGTTTTTATTAAGATACCTATTATTCGCTATGGAATTTTTAGGTGTTATGAGTTAGCGAATAATAGGGGCTAGGTGGCCCCAGGTGCCCGAAAGCCACCCATCGAAAACCTGAAAATTTCTTGGAAACCAGACATGACCGAATCGATTAACAAAACGGACTTGATTTATCGCGCAAATCAATATCTTATTGGTAACCCCCAAAATCGCTTACTGAAGACACATTTCAGCAATACTTAAAAGAATATTCGCGGACCGTGAAGCCTTCTTTGCCGATAGGGGAGGTTCTGGAGAGGATTTTCGGTACCCGGAAAAAATCGACTTATTACAAGCGGAAATATGCGATCCGGGCGATGCTTTCGCTGGACATACAAAAGGTTGTTGGGGAATTCGAGGGTGCCGGGGATCCTGTAGTTGGAGCGCGACTGGCCGACTTGCTCGACCTGGCCGAGCGGATGGAGTTTATGGGACGCGCATGTCCGGTGGTTGACCAGATACCAAGGAAATCGAAGCGTAATGACCTGACAGGTTTGCCGTCCGACTGGCGTGAAAAGATGCTTGAACGCATGCTTGAATCGGACAACTACGTCCCCGCGCTGACGGCGGCGGTGTCTGGATGCCGGCCCGAAGAGCTAAAGCACGGGGTGAGGATATGGATCGAGGGGGATACGTTGACGCTCAAGATCGTGGGCGCAAAGATCGGGAAGGAAAGTGGCCAGCCCGAGCGGTTCATCCGTTACGCCCTGCCGAACAAGAATGGGCTGGTTACCGACATGTCCGACCTGGTGAAGATGGCGGGCGGGGAGCTTGATGTAGCCATTAAGAATCCGAGCTCTTTCACGTCCGCTATCACATATTACGGCAGGATGACTTTTCCGCGGCGGCATAAGTCGATCACGCCATATTGTTTCCGCCACGCTTTTGCTTCCGACATTAAGAAAGTCGTGGGGGATGCGGACCTGGTCAGCGAAGCTTTGGGGCATCGGTCAGACAGAACGCGCTCTCGATATGGAAATTCAAACATTGGTAGAGCGGGCGGTGTTATTCCTGCTGAAATCGGCTCCACCCACGAAGTTCGGCATTCCCGGTCGCCGGGGAAAATGCCCGAAAAGGAAACTCTGGATACTGGACTTGCGTAGTTATTCGCGGTCCAGTTTTTCGAGTATAGCTTCGATGAGCCAGGTATGCCGTGGGGTTTTGACCCGTCGGTTTTTGACTGCCAGATCCACGCGCTCGATGATATCCGAAGGGACACGGAGGATGATCGGCGTGATTTCCTTCTTGCGTCCGGTTTCGCCAGCGACGCTGCCGCCTTTGTGAATCAATGCATCGACATCAACGGCTTCGGGTTTTACTTTAGGTTTCCGGGTGATTGCCATATCGCTCCTATGGTTTATTCGGATACTGCTACGGTATCGAATACATATCTGAACAGCGCCCAGATTTCCTCGGCGGCTTTTGTATCTTGAGGTTTGAGTTCTATCACTGCTAGGCCTTGGGCGGCGGCATTGCTGAACGCCTTCCGCGTCCCAAGGGGGGTGTCGATGAACGCCAGGACTTCGGTTTCTCGGATTACTTCCGCCGCCTCGGCATTGTCCCTGCCGTTGGGGTCGGCACGGTTGATAAAGGCGTACGCCTTTAGGTTCGGATTCGCGGCCCGCATCTCGCCCACTAGGCTGGAGACCTTCTCCAATGTCCACACATCGAAGGAGCGAGGCACGAAGGGCACCAGGAGGACGTCGGCGACGGCGAGGGCGGCGCGCTGGCTTGTGGTATCGCGTCCACCAGTGTCGATGACGATGTCGTCGTACTTGCTCGCGAGCTTGAGGGTTTCGGTGCGCACCGCAGAGCCCGTCAACTTGATGCTGGTATAGCCAGCACCACTTGGCAGGCGCTCGCTACGTAGCGCGGTGAAATCGGTAGCTGTTTCCTGGTCGTCCGCGTCGATCAGCAGCACATCGCGGCCTTGCGCCGCGCGCATCACTGCCAAGTTCGTCGCAATCGTGGTTTTTCCGGAGCCGCCCTTAATTCCGCCGGAGACTAAAATCATTTTGATATTTCTCTGATATCTTTATAGCATTAAAAAATATCATTTTTCCTTCATTTCAACAAGCAAATTGTAAAAAATCGGGTTCTCCCCGACTTGTCGTGATGATGTTCGGTTTGGCCCAGGCTTTAGAGGCGAACGTAGAGGTTCCATATCCTAGATCCAAGACCGACCGACCATTGCCAGCGCTGCGCGGGTCACAGAAACACCCAACCCACCCGGCGATATGTTCGATCGGGCAGGAGGAGTTCCAATAACGGGAGATGTGGCGACCCATGGCTGGAACAGTATTTCACCAGTCAGCGGCGGACCCGGAAGGCGGTTGAGTGGCTGATGTCGTACAGGCTGCAATATCCCCATGTGTCGCGCCATTGAGGAGGATTCCGGTGATGCAAGACCAAGCTGATCGGCTACAACCTCACCCAGCGGGAAGGCAGAGTGAGTTCCACGGAGGTCGATTTCGACCGGTCGGCGCGGATCGCCACGACGCGGTCGGGCCGGAAGTATTTGCTGATCGGCGAGCCAGGCATCTCGGATGACGAATGGTATGTCTTCTCGCAATTGTGGGGGATTTTGACTTCACCGGTATGGCTGGACGAGGATATCGACCGCTGGCTGGACCGCCGCCCGGATTCCTGAAAAGACGTTGGACCTGGCCCTTTGGGGTAAGACGCTCATGACCCGTGGCGCGAAGCGGTGGCTCTGACCCTATATTGCGTGCAGGAACGGCGCTAGCTTTCGGCCTCCTATGGGTGCCTGGCGGTCCGCGAGGCGCGGATTGACCGATCTTGGGCGCAAGGGGCTCAGCGGTTGCAACCCTGGACAGGCGTCGCTGGTAATAAGACAGGGTTTGAATTACAGGATTCCAGGAAGCTTACCTATGGAACGCATCGAAACAGCGATTTGGACAGCGCCACCGATATCCCAGGCACCCGTGGTGGAACTCATAGACTGGTCGGCGGTTCGGCTACCCACCGGTAAAGTCAGGTTGATCGGCTACGATCCTGAAGTGTGCGAAGGCAGGGTGAGTACCTCGGTCAAGGAGTTCGACTCGGCAACCAAGACCGCGACAACGCGTTCCGGTAGGAAATACGTGTTGACTGGGGACCCGGGATGGTCCGAGGCTGGTTGGCGGGTTTTCCGGCGCATGTGGGGCGACACGGATTTCACCGATGTCACTGAGGATTTCCTTTGAACCCAGGCTGCAAGGATCCTTGTGGCCTAGTGGGTGGAGCTTGTGATGGCGCTATTAATTCTACTTTGTCAGATTCATTCCAAGGCTTTCATTGACCGCCTAGCGTGGGAATCGCTGGCTTGCCGCCGCAACCGATGCCGCTTGGCGATGATGTCGCCAGGTCTTCGGCGGTGAGTGGGCGGGCGGGCAGCAGATGGGCGAGCGCCGTGACCAGGTCGCTGAACGAGAGCATCGGCCACGACTGGCGGCCCGCGACCTTCTGCTTCTCGAGGAACAGGGTTCCCAGCATGACCAAGGCCATGTGATGGTGCCAGGCATCCAGCGGCGGACTTGGTAATCGGCCCATGCCGCACTCGCCCTTGGCCTCGCGGAGGCTGTGCTCGATGAAGAAACGCCTGGGCCTGGACCCCCGCCAGTTCGATCCAGGACGTATGGGCGGGGGCGTTGGAGAGGCAGTAATGGGAGATTTCGCGGGCACCGACTTCGCGGCGGACCAGCAGGTGCCAATTGCCGTACCCCCGCTCAACAACCCTCTAAGAGCACATCCCAGTGGAGGCGAATCAAATAGATATCATATTGATACTTTAAAGGCATCAACATAGTATCTTTAATTGCCGTCGAACCTTGTCAGCGGCATGGATTGGAACTTGTCCCGTCCTGCATGACGCTCCAGCCCGGCGGCGCTGGAACCATCCCATCGCCCACCGCCGGTCATCCCCGGTAGCTACCACTCCCAACCGACCTCGGTCGTCATGGCTGCCTTTCCGATACCATCCCGACGCCCACTCTGGCACCACAAAATTTCCAAAAATGTGGAATAGGTCTCAATTTTCAAATCGTATTTTTACGTAATACAATAAAAGTATGATGTAATATATGCCAATAGCACATTGAGGAAATCAAGAATGGCCCGCCCCGGACTTACTTACGATCAAATCGCGGATGCAGCTAACTCTGTTGTCGCGTCGGGCAGGAAGCCGACGCTCGAATCGGTCAGGTCGATTCTTGGAAGTGGTTCCAATTCGACGATTCACTCGGCGCTTAAGAAATGGCGCGAAGCGAATCCCGCGCCCCTTTCTGCATCGACGCGCATACCGGACACCTTGCTGCTCGAGTTGAGCAGGGCGCTGGAGCGGGCCGGTACGAATGCGCGCGCGGAGCTTGAGCAGCAGTTGGCTGAAGAAAGGTCGGAGCTAGACCGAATGGCTTCGGAAACCGAAGTGCTGGAGGATAAGGTCGCCGTATTGCAGGACCAGGTCGCGCACCTACAAAGGGAGCGCGATCAAGCCGTTGCCGTTGCCGATTCGCGTGAGCGCGAGGTCCAGCGGTTACAAGACGACCTTGATGGTGAGCGCAAGCTCCGGACCTCCGCCGAAAGGGAAGTAGCGGCGCTTACCGTCCGCCTCGAAGTCGAGAGAGAAGCCCGTTCCGAAGAAAAAGAGAAAATCACTTTGCTTGAAAAGCGGATTCTTGAGGAAAGTTCGAAGGCGGCGGTATCCGAATCAATGCGGGAAACCCTGGCTGCGCAGCTTCACGAGATGCAAAAACGGGTTGAAGGTAATGGCTGAAGACCGGACGAGAAGGGCGGTATGTCGACAGGTTTCGGCCATGTCGTGCGATGCATACGAAATCGGGATCCGGGATTATGTCGAAAAGAAGATGATGATACGCGCTTGGAGTCCGAGCAAGGTCATCGAATCCGTTCCTTGGCTGAAGCGGATGAACTTGATGTGCAACGACATTTTCATAAAACCGGCTCCCGGGTCGGAGACCGGCATTATTTTGATCGACGATATTGATTATGACACCGTCGAGCAAATGAAAATGGATGGCTACGAGCCAATCGTTGTTGTCGAGACCTCTCCCAAAAATTATCAAGGATTCGATTCGGGGAAATCGGTCCAGGAAGGGGTAAGGACTGAAGCGGCCATCCTGTTGGCGGAGGAATACGGCGGCGACCGCAATTCCGCGCACGCTCTCCATTTCGGTCGGCTGGCGGGTTTCACGAACCGGAAATCGGAGCACACGACGGCAAGGGGGCAGCCATGGGCGCTGCTTGCTTACGCCACCGACTTGAAACCCAATTTCGTCGCGTCGTCTGCTGAAAAGCTTTTAGGCGAAGCGGTTATGGCGCATGAGGACAAGGAAAGGGCGAGCAACGAACGGATGGTGCAAGCCAGGGCATCCATTCCTCTACCATCGGGGGGTATGGATCGTTTGCTAAGTGGTACAAAGCGTTTTCGTCAAATGCGAGGAGTCCTTCGGAAGCGGATTGGAAGTTATCCGTTATCGCTTTGATGAATGGGTATGGAATCGATATTGTCCGGCAATTGATTATGGAGCATTCGACTGGATTGCAGGACAGGAAAAAAGGGCATGTGGAGGATTATCTGGCACGGACGGTTGGAAAGGCGGAGATATGGGTTGAAATGTTGGCGAGCGGGGTTTTCGTGGAATACGAAAAGGTCAAGCATAAGCTTCTTAGGCTTGCCCAAGAGCGTGCACGAGAAAGGGAGCGGGAAGGAAACAGACGGCAATTAACTGCGGAATAACTGGGGGGTGGTCTCGTGGGACGGGCATCGCACGAGACCGCGCCATAATCATTGATGTGATTGGATCCGAGTATGGCAATTGATATTTTACACTGTTACGAAGAAAAACCGAAAATTCGTGAATACGTTTTGCCGGGCTTGCTGCCCGGCAAAGTGGGGGCCATGGTGAGTCCTGGTGGTCTTGGCAAATCCATCTTGTCGCTCATGCTCTCGCATGTTGTCGCCGGGGTGCCGACTTGCTTGGTCTTGAGCGATGCCAGACGGGGCGGGTTGTGTACTTGTCCGCAGAGGACGACGCGGAAATCCTGCATTCGAGGCTGCACGCGATAGGTAGGTTGCTGACCGAAGAGCAGCGTGGCCGTTGTGTGCGCAATCTCCTGGTCGAGGATCTCACATCGCACATGCCGGATATGTTGGGAGGCAATGGTCGAGCGTGGCGGGAATCCATTGAGAACCTTGCGACCGGTTCGCGGCTTTTATTTCTGGATACCCTTCGCAGCTTTCATGCGGGAGATGAAAACGATGCATCCTTAATGTCTGTGCTAATTGGGCACAT
>NZ_FXAM01000007.1 GCF_900155475.1 Methylomagnum ishizawai
GCCCCTGATGTGCTTAACCTTGTCAGGCGAGCCGCCGAGATGCAAGGGCGCAGTGTAAGCGATTTTGTAGTTTCTGCTGCACAAGATGCGGCTTATAGAGCTATTGAGGAAAGCAACATAATCCGTCTTTCTCTTGAAGATCAAAATAGGTTTGTTGAATTATTACTTAATCCACCGCTTCCTACTCCTGCTATGGAGAGAGCAAAAGAAGCTCATGCCGTTGTTTGGTTCAGAGTGACAGGAAAATTTATAATAGAAATACTTGCTTCACACCACTATAAGAAAGACTTTTCTTGTGGAAATGAAGCACTGGATAGATATTTTGCTAATCAAGCGTCCCAGGATGTAAAACGCAGGGTATCAGGGTGTTATGTTGCGATTGAAAAAGCCACCGGAAGAATAGCCGGATACTATACGCTTTCAGCGTCTGGAATACCTTTAGAAGATATGCCGGAAGGCTTAGCAAAAAAACTGCCACGCTATCCCATAGTACCGGTTGCTTGCCTTGGACGGCTTGCAGTAGATAAAAATTATCATGGTCAAAAATTAGGGGCTGCTTTATTGTGGGATTCTATACAAAGGGCTTTGCGTTCTGAGGTTGTAGTTTTTGCCCTTGTGGTTGATGCTAAAGACGATCAAGCCAGAAATTTTTATTTGCATCATGGTTTTTCTTATTTTAGCTCTACTCCAAATAAGCTAATACTTCCGCTCGCAAATTACAAAAATATCTAATTATGAATAACTATAGGTCTGTTTTATGTCTTGATGACTTTACCGAAGATGACATAAAAGCAATTACTGATGTTGCAGAGGCAGCAAAGGCAGAGAATGCCCGCTACTCTCAAGTCCGCCCTTTGGTTCTGGTAATGCCATATATTACAATCTTCTAAAATTTCTTAATCCATTAATTCATTTAGGTGATTGTGAGCGGGGTTCATTTCTGCTTTTGCGATTGCCGCAATAGTTTCTTCGGGCAATTCGCTTACATGGTAACAATGGCGTGCTTGGGCTTTAAGAAACATATATTCCTGATATTCATGCTCAGATAGGAAATATCCGCTTGTTCTCCCATGACTCGTAATCGCGATGATTTCGCGTTGAGCCTTTTTCTTTATATTGCCCAAAATTCTTGACGAACTCGGTTGCTGAAACTTCTACCATGACACACCTCTTTTGTGTAATTTCTTCATATTACGGAAAATGCGTAAATCGTCAATTGTTATCGTAAATTTCAGTAACTAATTGATTTTATATAAATAGCCATCAAGCCGTCTATATGGCTATATTTATAGCTGTCTCCCTTCCTCTTCCTTTGCCCCCTTCGCCTTACCCCTTGAGAATCAGGGTGCGGCGGAACATAGCCGAAGCCGCCCGCCTGTAAACCGCCTGCCCGCTCCATTCGCTTCTCTTCCGTGTTGGCGGTGTGACTGGCGGGCTTGCAGCTTCGGCGTTTATTCCTTCGTCCCTGATTTCAGGGGGTAACTTAATGAAGGGGTAAATAAAATGAAAAACGGAAACCGAACAACAAGTAAAAGCCGCCAAGAACTCGGGCAGATAGTGGCTACTCAAGGAGTTCTTGCAACCTGTAGTCTTGACCTAATGCTAAGTAGCCTTGCCCGCCATGTTCAAGGCGATTGGGGAGATTGTTCAGACAAAGCAGCTAATGAAAGAGCCTTAAAAAACGGCGGGCGTATTTTATCCGCCTACGCGATAGACCCAGCCAAGCCGTGCAAAGGCTACGGGGAAAATTGCCTTTGGATTATCACCGAGGCAGACCGCAGCGTAACACCCTGCTTTTGCCCGATGAATATTAAGCTAATATATAGCCACCTAGTCGGCTAGGTGGCTTGATACTTTGCAAGTCTTGACAGAAGCGGTGTTTTATCGTATCAAGCCATCTAGTCGGCTATACGGCTAATACAAGAGGACTCAATGAAAAGCTGCAATCCTTGCCCAGAAGGGCGGAAGCGGTAAAACAACCATCGCGGTTCACATGGCAGTGTGTGCAGTCCGCCAAGGGGCTTCACACCGCATTGATTGACCTTGACCCTCAAGCAAGTGCTTATGATTGGAACGAGAGCCGAGAGGAAGGATATAAGCTAGACGCTGTGAAAGCGACCGCCGGACAACTTGCGAGCTTGCTAGAGCAGGCAAAAGAGGCAGGGGCAGACCTAGTTATAATTGACACCGCCCCCCACTCTAACAGCACCGCAGCAATAGCCGCACAGCTTGCCGATTTTATTTTGATACCCTGCCGCCCAGCCCGCTTTGACCTTAAGCCATAGGCTCAACGGTAGAAATCGCTAGGCTTTCTAAAACTCCTTCCGCAGTCGTAATTAATGCCGCTCCGCGTGTGCAAATTGTCCGAAGAGGCAGCTTTAGCATTACGCCAGCAAGGTATAAATGTTTTAGATTCGGTTTTACAAAATCGGGCAGCATATAGCCATGCCGTAATAGACGGGCTTAGTGTTCACGAATACGAACCAAAAGGAAAAGCCGCCGAGGAAATAGACGAGCTTTTCTCTTGCGTTCGTGGAGTTTTGAAGTTATAAAGCCATTTATACGGCTATATGGCTATATATTTGCATAATAGGTAATGATATGAGCAGAGTAAAACGCCAACAACTAGGCAAAATGTTTGAAACTGTCCCAGCGGAAAAAGCCGTTACGACACCGGAACGACGACCCGACAGGATAGGAAAGCGGGCGGCATTGTTCCAGATTCCCGAAGCTGCAAAAAAGCAATTAGCCTTTTTGGCTATTGAGCAAGATACAACCCAGCAGGCTTTATTGACCGAAGCCCTAAATATGCTATTCTCCAAATATGAAAAGCCGCCTATAGCTTAGAAAATGTTAGGCAATCAAATTAAGCCTAGTTAATAAGAAATATAAGAGGGTTTTAATGTGGCAACACAGAAAACTATAACACCTGCTAAGCGTAAGTTAATAGATAATTCAGTTGCTATATTTGGCGATGCTGCTACTAGCAAAGAATCGGCGTATATGGCACGAGAACTTGTACAATGCACTTTGCCACATAAAAATCCTGGCGATATTCCTGCATGGAGTAGAAGAAATGGTAATTTAATACTAACTATCCGTCCAGGTTGGAATAGCAATAAACAAGAGGTCTATGGTTATCCTTATGGAACTATACCGCGATTAATACTTTTTTGGATAGTAACAGAGGCTATTCGTACTAGAAGCCCGGAGCTTGAGCTAGGAACTAGCATTTCTGGTTTTATGGAAGAATTAGGACTTAGTTCTTATACTGGAAGAGGCAAGCGCGGCGATGCTGTCCGTCTGAAAGAGCAAATGGAGCGGCTTTTTAACTCATTTATAAGCTTTGAAGGTAATATAGAGCGTGATGGTAGAGTAGGCACAGCCCGCATAAATATGGCAGTTGCCAGTGAATCTATGCTGTGGTGGAATCCAAAAACGCCAGAACAATTAAGCTGGGGAAGTCGGGTTAAATTAGGAAAAGAATTTTACGATGCGATAACCGCCGCCCCCGTTCCGGTGGATATGCGAGCCTTAAAGGCTTTGAAGAAATCCCCCCTTGCTTTAGACCTTTACGCATGGCTTACTTATGAATCTTTCAGGGCGCATAAGAACGGTGAATCTCGGTTTACCTCTTGGGAAAAACTACATAGCCAAATGGGTGGAGATTATACAAATATTGCCGATTTTAGAAGGAAAGTAAAAGCTGCACTTACTAAGATTAAACTTGTCTATCCGGGTTTGAAGCTTGGTAAAACATTAGGCGGGATTGAGGTTTTGCCGGAAAGCCTAACCGCCTTGCAACCGCGAACCGTCACGATTGAGGGAACAGCAACCCGCGTGGAAGTGGAAGAACCCCACCCCCCGCATCCGTTTCCAATCCCTCTCAAAACTACCACGATTGAAAAATTCCGCCGCTTCTATCCCCGCCTTGACCCCTACGCCTGCCAAGCCGACTTTGACACTTGGCAAGCGAAGCTAGAGCCGTCCAAGCGGGCAAAGAGCTATGACCGTGCCTTTATGGGCTTCGCTGCCGGGTGGGCTGTCGGCAAAGGCTAGCCCCATCTTTTCCGACTTCCCATCTTGACCTGCCTATTGCCTCTGGTGTACTCGCCCGCGCACGGGCGTATTTGATTTATTTAATATAGCTAATGCGCGCGCGGCTGTCGGCGAATAAGAATCATTTCTTTTTGATGTGGATAAGCCTGTGGGTTAAGCAAGTTATTATGGGTGAAACGGTCACCCCCTCTATGGGTGAAACGGTCACCCCCTCTATGGGTGAAACGGTCACCCCCCACCTTTTATATCTGTAATCCTGTATTTGTATTTAAGAATCACTGTAGTTGTCGGCGGGCATCTGTGGGCAACTTGCCCTTGCCAAACAGGCACTTGCGTGTCGGGTAGTGATGGATAGGATTAAAATGAGTTCGCTTCGCTCACAGCCAATTCATGTGGGGGCTTGCCGCCCCCACACCCCCGCCTTGCAGCCGCGAAGTTCTGCACAAGCCAAACAAACCGCTTCCCCAAGCCCGAAGGGAAAAACAGAGCTTTGTCCCAAGTGCAGTGGGAGCTTGAAAGACCGCAAGGTAACTAGGGGGTGGAACTGGGAAGGGAGACACTCCGTAGCCAGCAGTGGAGCGAAAGCGAGAGGGGCAAGCTGGACAACAGCCAGGGGGACAAGACCCCACCGACAGCACCCGGAAGCAAGTAGCCACCCAGCAAGAGCCGATAGGACAGAGAACGGGGAGAGAACAGCAAAAGGCATTCAGGAATCTGTGTTTTTGGCAAAATCCCGTTTCTAAGGCGATTTAAGCCCCTGTTGCTGCTTCCCCTACCTTACCCTAGTCATAGACCGCTTTCGTGTCTCTGTGGGCATTCCATGGGCGTTTACAGGGCTGTTGTTGCCCGCCTCTTCGCCCTATTCCGATTCGCGGGTTTGGTAGGAGGTGGGAAGGGGTGTTTTTCCTGTCCAGAACCCCACCCCATCAAAAACCGCTTCTGATGACCCGCAGAGCGGCGTAAATATTTCCTGCCCCCCGACCGCTTCCACGTTTCTACGGGCAAATTTGCCGCCTTCCTGGCGATGTTTTGCCTGCCGTCCTTCCCCGATGCTTCCGGCAGGGCAAAAAAGCAGTCGGCGAGTTATCCCCAAAATCTGTGGACACCCGTCGCCCCGAACCGCCCGCAAGCCTTGCCGCGCTTGGCTTCGCGGGGTGTGGTTAATTCCTAGGCAGTGGGTTCTTCCCCGCCGGTTGCCGCAGGGGTGGGCGGTTCGGCGGGTTGTTCCGCTATTCCTCGCGCCACCTTTTCGGGTTTCGCGCTTCCGTCCTTCCCGTCCGCCAGCGGCTCAAGCCCGAACAACGCCCGATCATCAGGGCGGGCTAGGAAGCTATCCAGCAGCTTCCAGAGTTCCGCCTTGTGCTTGGGGTGTTTCTCGGCATCGTCCAGCACCGCCGCCCCGCCAGAATCTTGCGGCGGGTATCCGCCTTGCGCTTCCTGGCGTTCTCGCGGTTTAGCTCCTGCTGAATCCGTGCGTTGAGCGCGTCCCGCTTCTCCCTCAGCTTGTCCAGTTTATCGCCCGCCATGGTTGCCCCCTATCCTCGGTTATTCCCCTAAAGCTTGTATCACACCCCACCGCTTCATGCTATCGTCGGATAGGGCAAATCCAGCGAAGGAAGGTCAGCTAGTGAAGCGAGGCAAAGACCACAAGGGCGCACTTATGCAAACTAAAGTTTGCGTGCGGCAGGGCGTTCCCCCTGCACCCCCACAAGCGAGGCACCGCCCGCAAGCTGCGCCACTTGGCGACACGATGGGGAAACGCTCCCCCCTACCCCGCGCTTGTGGGAATCCTCCCCCAAGACCCCCAGCCCGCCGCCCCGTTATATGACACAAGCGGGCGGTTGGTTCCATTGCAGCGTCAAGCCCATCAGCCGCAGTGCTGGGCGTTCGGTAGTGGCAGCCGCCGCCTACCGATCCGGCGAACGCCTACGCGATGACCGCACCCAGCAGACCCACGACTACCGCCGCCGGATCGGGGTAGAAGCCGCCTTCATCGTCGCCCCCGCCGATGCGCCAGACTGGGTATATGACGCGGGCAAGCTATGGAACGCCGCCGAAACCGTCGAGAAGCGCAGCAACAGCCAGACCGCCCGCGAGGTGGAGCTAGCCCTGCCCTCTGCCGTGGACGGAGCGGAACGGGAAGCCATCGCCCGCCAGCTTGCCGAACACTTGGCAGAACGCTACGGGGTGGCGGTGGCGGTCGCCCTGCATCAACCTTCCGAGCAAGGCGACGAGCGCAACCACCACGCCCATATCCTGATGACCACGCGGCGCATGGAAGCGGACGGCTTGGGAGCAAAAACCCGCGAGCTTGACGACAAGAAGACCGGCGGGCAGGAAGTCCGCCATATTCGGGAGTATGCTTGTGACCTGATAAACGCCAGCCTAGAACGCGCCGGACTCGACGAACGGGTAGACCACCGCTCTTTCAAGGAGCGCGGTATAGAGCAAGTCCCGAGCGAACATCTAGGGGTGGAAGCGTCCGGCATGGAGCGGCGCGGGAAGCGGAGCCGACGCGGCGACCTCAACCGCGAGAATGCCAAACGCAACCAGCGGATAAACGAACTCACCGAACAGCGCACCGCCCTTGATGGCGAGATAGAGCGCGAGGAAGCCAGCCACCAGGGGGCGGTAGGGAAAGAAGCGGAGAGCGGTAGTTATTGGCGCGACCGCATCAACGGCGAGCGGGAAACGTCCCAGGAAGACCCGCCCCCCGCTTCCCCGCAAGGTATCCAGCCCGAGGAAAGCAAAGCGGCACAGAGTGCCTTTGCCGATTCAATCGCCCTTGCCAGTTCCGCCCAGCTAAACCGGCAAGGCGAGGTAAAACACGGCGGGCTTGCCCTGTCCTGGGTGGAACATGCCAAGGAGCAAGCGCGGGAGCTATGGCAGGAGCTTTTAGAAATGCTCAAGGAGGAAGAACGGCAACCCCCAGACAGGAGCAGGTAACGGCATGGCGCAAAAAGAAAGCGATAAAACGGTCATGGACAAGTTTTGGGAAGGCGCACAAAAAGCCGCGCAAAGTGCCTTTGCCGATATTGGCAACACCTACCAAGCATTCCTAGTGCGTGATTCCACCTTTGGAGCGTTGCACGGCGCGGCACCGGAACACGATAAACCGCATTCTTCCCCCGAAATCGCCAAGCGGGAAGCGGAAAAGCAATATTCCGAACCGGAAGCCCCAGAACGCGCCCCCGATATTGAGCCAGAGCGTTAGGGGTTTATTAACCATTTTCTGATTTTATTAGCAGCCCGAACAAGTCAGGAGATAATAAAATGGCTGATGATCCCTTAGCCAAGTTCCGCAAGAGTCCCACCGTGAAACCCGAAGCCACCCTACCGGAAAGCAAAGCGGGTTTGCCTGACTACCAAGCGTTTGACGCGAAAGACAAGATAAAACGCCTTGAAATCCGGCGGGTTATGGGAGCTTTCCACACCCCGGCTTATGCCTATTTATTGAATGTTATCTTTGATGGCTATCACGGCACTGAGCTTGTGTTAGTTTACAGCTTTATGCTGGTGAAGGTGAAAGGGCGCAACTTGCACCCCATCACCCTTGCCGTGCAAGAGGGTAAATGCGCCTTTATCCAAGACTACGACCCGCGAGCTTTCGCCGAACCTGCCCCAGATGCGCCGTTTATTGAGAGCATAGAAATCATCGCGAAGGAAGGCGGCGACGAGCGTGGCTAGATAGTGTGACAACGGGCAGTTTAGTTGTCCAAAAAATTGGATATTTGACATAAGGTGGCGAGGAAGGCATGAATTCTGCCGGTGGGGTTTCCATAACGCCAGTTATATTTATATTAACTGTAATAAAACTTTAACTTAACAATAACAATAAAATTATTATTATTATGTTATGCAAATGAAAAAAACTCTTAATAGTCTTGTTGATGAGATGAGACTGAATGATCTGAATGATTTAAAATTTTGTCCTCGTGATAATATTTTTATCGAAGGGGCTAAAAAATTCATTGCTAAATTTTCTGAGCTTACAATCGTAGTGCTAATTGCTAGTTTTATATATAACTCTAAGGAAGCTGGAAGATTGAAACCACCTAGTCTAAAACATGTATTTGATGTTAAAGATACCACAACCATATCAACAATTATTATATCTGGACTTCATGGGGCTGTAAAAATGGCAGAAGTCGCAATGCAAAACCAAGGAACTGATAAATTCTTAAAACGAATAGAATCTCAGAAAAAAGCAAGCAGAGAATCCTCGACCACGTTTACTAGATAAATCTCTCTTTCCGCCGTCTTCCTAGCTACGAGATGCAACTTGGCTATCAACCTAAGACGGTGAATATCATCTTTCGTTTACGCATAGCTGGATGACGGGTTGTCCGAGGCATGACAGACTCCGTCTCTGTCCCGGCTTGTGTTGGTTACCCTCCAATTGTCTTTGCTTCTTCCCTTACACTAGCTTTTCAAGTTATGTTATTAAGTCTATCGTTCTCTTGAACTAGCGGGGAAGATATTTTCGTATATTCATAGCGTATCTAGCATCACTTACCATAAAGCTAAAATAGGCGTAGTTATGGCAACTGTATATCTTTGGGAAGATGAAAAACAACATGTGAAACACGTTTCAATTAAGATAAGTCATAATTTTTATGACCACTATATAAGTCTTAATCGTGGATATAGTGTGACATATAAGTTCAATGATGAAATGAATATATCTAGATCATTTGATGATGATGTGAGAGACTATGTTAAAGTAAAACAACAAGTTAATATTCAAGGAGTTGATGAATTTATATTGTATTTCTTTAAAAAGGATAAATATAAAGAACTTAAAATAGCAACTACTGATTTTTATCCATATAAGGTGATGGCTGATTCATTGTTCTTTTCTTTTGAAAAGAAACATCAAGATTTTGAAACAAAATTTTGGGTTTTCTTAAAAAAGAAGGAGCACGGCTATAGGATAAGTTCAGAGTATTTTCTTGCCTTTATTCTTGATGTATTAAAGTATGGAATTAGATTTAAAGGGCTGCATGGTATATTTAGCAATAAAGATAAAGGCGGTTTAAGTAAATTTACATCTTCTGTAGCGTTGTTCTTACAGGTAAAGCTCGGATTTATTAGATACGCTGCTTTGTCAAGAATGATAAATAGAATAAATAGTAAAAAATCACAGAATCAACAAAGTGATGAAAAAGAAAAGGGCATCAATCATCGTTCAGCCCACCTTGACGATGATGCCGGTTGCCCCGTAGCCGAAAGCCCCGCCCAACAAGACTTTCGTAATATGTCGGCTGAAGCCGATGATCGAGACCAACGAAGCCAAAAAGAAAAGGAATTAAAATTATCAGACATAACAAATAAGAAAGAAATCTCTGAAGAGATTATAGTAGAGGTAATTGATCAGCTTCACGAATCACTATGGACACCACAGGAGGTATTTAATCTCGCTAAAGAGATGAGCGAACGTGATGACGCCATTAAGCGTAAAAACGAAACCAACAGATTGTTGCAGGAAGAGAAAAAAATCAAAGCACGCTCTTCTCGTATAAAGAGGCTTATATATGAATTCAAGGAATGGGCGGTTGAAAAAATAAAAATTGGATTTAGTTTATCATTTTTTGATAGGACATTATATAAGTCTAATTCTGAGTTTAAATATTTTTTTTACGGCAATCAAGTTAAGGTAGTAAATAAATTATCATTAATATCATATTTTATATTATTTTTCTATGGCGGTTATGTTTATAAAAACATAATTGAAAATACGCTAAACAATTTTGTTTATAATTATGATTATAAAATAATTATTGCTTCGGCTGTATTGATAGGATTTTTTATACTTTTTTCATTTCTGGCAAAGTTGATTTTTAATTATTTATATACGCTTATTCCTTATTTTGTATTTGTAATGATTCCAATGTTTATTAGGCTATCTATTGAGGGTGTGGTATTTCTTCTTTTTGTAGCTGCAAGTATTGCGTTAATTGGTGTTGTGATATTTGCTGTTATATATATTATTAGTCTAATATCTATTGGGTTTTCTAGGTTCAGTGAAAACCATAGCGTATCGAAAAATCACAGCACTATAAGTAAGCAACATTAATCAGCGCGTTTTTTTAGTTACATCCGCTTACAAGCTAACCTTGCAGGGTGTAGCATATCCGCACTATGAACCCGTCTGACCTCCCCGACTTCCACCCGTTGACCGTAATCCGCGACTGGCGGAACGGCGAGGCATTCCGCATTGCTGATGCGCTCACTGGCGTCTGTGTGTTCGGGGCTACGGGCAGCGGCAAGACCAGCGGCGCGGCGAAGCATCTAGCCATGGGCTACCTTGCCGCCGACTTCGGCGGACTGGTGCTGTGCGCCAAGAAAGAAGAGCGTAGACAATGGGAGCAATGGGCACGGGAAGCCGAGCGCAGCGACGATCTTGTCATCGTGGACGCTTCGGGCAAATGGCGGTTTAACTTTCTCGATTGGGAGGCGAGCCGCGCCGGTGAAGGTGGCGGGTTGACCATCAACATTGTTGCGCTCCTGGACGAAATCGCGAGCGCGATAGCCGGAGGCGCAGGCAAGGGCGAAGATGGCGGGGAAAACAAGTTCTTTGAAGATGCCCTTCACCACATGAATATCAACCTTGTGGACTTGCCCCTATTCGCGGGCTTGCCGGTATCGCTTCCCCTCTTGCGTTCCATCGTCAACACCGCCCCCAGAACCTTAGAAGAAGCCAAGAGCGAGGCATGGCAACAGGGCACTTGCGCGGCAATCCTTCGTGAAGGAGAAGCGGTTATTAACGATCCGAACCAAGCCGATAACCGCGACGACTACGAAGAATGCCGCAATTACTGGCTACAGGAATTCCCTGCCCTGTCCGAGAAAACCCGTAGCATTATCACCCTGTCGTTTTCCATGCTGGTTAGACCGTTCATCACCAGACCGCTTAGAAAACTGTTTTCCACCGACACCAACATAAAACCCGAAGATGCCTTTAACGGCAAAATCATCATTATTGATTTACCCGTGCAGGAATTCCGCCTAGCTGGAAGGGTGGCTAATCTGGTTTGGAAATACTGCTTTCAAGTCGCGGTATTACGCAGAATCCAGCCGAAAAACGGGTATTTGCGCCCCGTGTTCCTATGGGCGGACGAAGCGCAAAACTTCATCACTGAATTTGACGCCGAATATCAAGCGGTCGCGCGTTCGGCTGGTGGCTGCACGGTTTACCTTACCCAGAACCGCGAGAGCTACCGCAGGGTATTAGGCAATAACGATGCGGTTGATTCCCTGCTTGGCAATCTGCAAGCAAAATTCTTTTGCCAGAACAGCGGCGAAACCAACGAATGGGCAGCCAAGCTATTAGGCGAACGCTGGCTATATGTGACTAGTACCAATGTTAGTGGAAGTTCCAGCGATAACGCCGGTTTCGGTGATACTGGTCAATCCACCAGCGGCGGGATAAGCCGCAGTGAGCAGAGACGCTATTTTATTGAGCCTTCCACCTTCACCACCCTAAAACGTGGCGGTGATGTATACGGCTTTCAGGTAGAGGCAGTAGTTTACAAAGGCGGGCATATCTTCAAGGACGGAATGCCGTTTAAGTTGCTTACTTTCAACCAAAGGTAAATAGCGATGGCGGAAAAGCAAATACCGGATATGACCAGCGATCCGACCAACCTTAGAACCCTCAATCAGAAAGTTCATTTTGTAGTTACGCTTCTATCCTATCCGGCACTATCAATAATGGTGTTCATGCGTAGGAAAATGGGCTTGCGGCAATTATCCTCTATCAAACTCGGCATCACCGCTTTGGTTATGTTTGGCTATTCGGAAATTTTACCGATGGCTGGAAAATTTACTAATGCGCTTGCACGTACCGAAGAATCGCTTAAATATTTTTTCCCGCTGGCAGTTGCCATGGTTATCGTTGGTACGCTGCAACGCTGGCAACGGCGCAGGGATTTGAAAAAGGGCAAGATGTGGCATAGCTACAGCTTGGGCTTGTCATGGTTTGAGTTCCTGCCCATACGTGATGACTTGGTGCGACTCTATATAGACCCGATAGCTTGCATAATCATTGCCTGCATCGTTGGTTATACCCTTTCCCCTTTGCTTGCTAACTGGCTTATTTTTAGCACTATTAGCTTAGTCGCCGTGGAAGTCTGGACACGCGAGCAGCAATTTAACGCCTTGCTGGATATGGTGGATAATCTGGTAGAGTCGGAAATTAGAAGCGCGAATACCGAGTTTTTCCTTCGCAATGATCCGACCCTTGTTGCCAGCCCGCCACCCCACCGCAACCTTGAGGAAACCGCCGGAATTCCCACCGGCATAGCTCCCGACATTGAGGCGCAGATACAACGGCGCAAGGCGAGGAAGCCCCCGCCCGATGACCTAGCGGCTTGATTCGCCACGGTAAAGCCATTTAGACGGCTATACGGCTATAATTAGGGGAAGCCATGAAGAACACCCGCTTTTTACTTTTCTTTTCGCTCTTGGCTTGTGGCGAGACGCAAGCGTTTGAGTGCAGTAAGGCGTTTGTAAAAACCGATTTTGTAATTTGTTCTAGCCAGCAAATTTTAGACGAGGAAGACGAATTAGAAGGGCTTTATCATATATTGCTGTCAAGCAAGCCAGAAGCGGAAAAGGAAGCATTCCGCGAGCAAGAAAGGGAATGGATAAAGCAATATACGGTTAGCTGTGGTTTATACGGCAAAGGCAAACCACCAGAAGAAGAAATAAAAAAGAAACAGCCTTGTGTTCAAGAATCTATTTTGCAAAGGCTGAAATATTTTCGCAGTTTAGTTGTGGCTTTACCAAGCCAGGATAAAAAACCTGTAGATAATAAGCAAGAACCAAATCCTAACCCGCCTAATCCAGGAAAAACAGAGCTTGCTACCAATGGCGAAAATGCAAACGCCGGAAGCAAAAATTTAGATATATCGGCAATAAGAAATGCGGAGTTCATGCCAGTGCTTTTTGAGCATGGCACTAGCGGAGAATGGAAAACAGAGACAGACCAAGAATGCAAGGTGAAGCTAAAAGACGGAGAGGCGACAGCTTGTGAGCAAAACTATTCAATAAACATGATATTTTCAGGAGATATAAATAATGATGGTTATAAAGATGCTGTAGTTAATATCAATGAGAACCCTGTAGGCGGTAATGGTGTAACCTCATATATAATAATATTTATTAATCACGATGGAAAGCCGCAATATTATGGGGGAGCAATTTTTGCGGAGGAAAATCAACCTGCAAACCTTAAAGCTATAAAAGCTAAAGATGGCAAAATATATTTAGAAATTATAGGGCATAAAGAAACCGATCCTTATTGTTGCCCTTCTCTGAACATAAATGAGATTTATCAGTTCAACGGCAAGCATCTTGTGAAAGTAGTGGACAAATCGCCTGATCCAAGCCCGCCTAAGCCCGTTCCGCCACCTGTTCCCAAGCCTCCCCAAATGCCTTATGAACCTAACCCTTACAAAAGATTCTTTGATGGGATTTTTGGAGCTATCAAGAAATCGCTATAAGGGAGCGATGAACCAGCTAAAACGACAAGAAAAATTGAGGTTGAATTTCAAAACCAACCGATTAGAGCGTAAACCGTAGGTTTCTCTTTCTTAGAATAATTACTTGCTAATGCGAAATACTATGCTGATATTGGCTAATGTTTGAATTTTCTATATTGCTGGAAGCCTGCAACCCTGAAAAGAAACATTGGCGGTCTTATTTTGTTGCGTCCGGTAAAGACTTATTAGGCGATTGGGTTGTAGAAGTGAGCTACGGAAGAATAGGAGCAAGAGGACACAGAAAAACCAAAGTGTGTGCAGACCAAGAAGCCGCACGGGAAGAAGTGCTAAAATGCTTAGAACGACGAGTAAACGCCCCCAAACGGCTTGGAGTGCCTTACAAGGTTAAATCTATAGCCTGCCCTGAAAACTCCGCCCCTTCCTTCTGGTGTCCGCCTGAGCTTTTACAGGCTAATATCTTGCAAAACAAGCAGCAGCTTATATAAAACAAATATGTCATTATCTTGGAATGAAATAAAAGACCGTGCTCTAAATTTTTCTCGTGAATGGGAAAATGAATCCTCAGAAGATGCGGAGGCTAAGTCATTTTGGGACGCATTTTTTAATATATTTGGGGTTTCAAGAAAACGTGTAGCTAGCTTTGAAAGGAAAGTAAAAAAGATAGATGGAAAAGACGGCTATATTGATCTTCTTTGGAAAGGAATTTTACTTGTAGAGCATAAATCGCTAGGTAAAAATTTAGACCGTGCTTATAAACAAGCGAAAGATTATTTTCCGGGACTAAAGGATATTGATCTTCCCCGCTATATATTAGTATCAGACTTTGCAAGATTTCGGCTTTACGATCTTGAAGAAGACACCCAGCACGAATTTACAATTAAAGAATTATATAAAAATATAAAATTATTTGGGTTTATAGCTGGCTATCAAACCGCATCATTTAAGGAGCAAGACCCAGTTAATAGAGATGTTCCCAAGGCATCATAAATATTCTGTTCATAATTGTTACTGCAAGGTCCGCAGAGTAAGATCAATCGCAATTCCCCACGAATCCTTTTTAATGGTGCTTCCACAATGATCTTTAGCAGCCTTGACGACATCGGCAATGATCGTGTTTGCAAAGCCTTGACCGGACTTACCAAAGATCAGTTCAAGCATTTACTTCTGTCTTTTGAATCAACTTATCGTGACCAGTACGGTGGCCCTTCGCTCGACGCGCCTAGCCCCGCTTTCCCAGGCTATCTATCTAGCTTTGGACACCGGCTGTTTTTTGTCCTTTATTACTTGAAAAACTATCCCAGTTACGACGTACTGGGCTATCTCTTTGGTTTCAGTGGAGGCCATGCTTTCGATCATTTAGAAACACTGCTGCCCATCCTTCAAGCGAGCCTAGCCCATCTGAAAACACTTCCCGAACGTTCGGTCAAGACGGTTGAGGCGCTGGATAGACTCCTTGAAAAACAACCTACTATCATCATTGATGGCACGGAGCGGGCGACCCTCAGGCCCCAGGATAAATCCCAACAAGAGCAACGCTACAGCGGTAAAAAAAAACATCACGGCGTTAATAACCTAGTGATTGCCAACCCCGCCAAGAAAATCCTATTCCTTAGCTCCACCGTGCCGGGAAGCGTCCACGACTATGCCCTGTTTAAGACGGAATTTCCGCCCGCCTTGCCATGGTTTCAAAAGCAACTTATCGAGGTTGATCTCGGATTCCAAGGCATTAAAAATGATTATCCCCACGCACGGGCCATTCAAATCCCCCATAAAAAGCCAAAGAAGTCCAAAGCGAATCCTGATCCGAAATTAACACCAACACAGAAGAAACATAATCGGAAGCTTGCTAAAACCCGCGTGGCTGTTGAGCATGCCATCGGCGGGATGAAATGTCTGCATAGTTTAGTACATCGCTCAAGAAACCATCTGGCACATTTATTAGATACCTTCATTTATATTGGTGCTGGCCTCTGGAATTTTAAATTATCATTAAAAACAATAGGTTAGCTTGGGAACATGTCTAATATAAAAGCAGCCGAACGTATGGGAAAGCTGCATGATAAGCTTAAATCTATTGGATATGATGGGCATGTTTTAGAGGTTTATCTAGTTCGCCTTTTATTTTGCCTTTTCGCTGATGATACAAGTATATTCGAGCGTCGCCAGTTCCAAGACCTAATAGAACAAAAAACCGCAGAAGACGGGCAGGATTTGGCACAGTGGCTAGGAAATCTTTTTCAGGTATTAAATACACCGCAGGACAAACGACTTAAAAAGCTAGATGAACACCTAGCAGCTTTTCCATATATAAACGGCAGTTTATTTGCCGAGCAATTACCGATAGCCGCTTTTGATTCTGAAATGCGAGGCATCTTGCTTGATTGCTGTTCATTGGATTGGAGCAGGATTTCACCGGCTATTTTTGGTGCATTATTTCAGTCTGTAATGGATCAAAAGTTAAGGCGTAATCTTGGGGCACATTACACGACAGAGAAGAATATTCTTAAACTTATAAAGCCACTTTTTCTTGATGAATTAAGAGCAGAGTTTGAGAAGCTAAAAGGAAATAGAAATAAACTTGATGAATTTCATAGTAAGTTAGCAAAGCTAAAATTCCTTGATCCCGCTTGTGGTTGTGGAAACTTTCTAGTTATAGCTTATCGCGAACTAAGACTATTAGAACTTGATGTTTTGCGGGCTATTCATGGAAAACAGCAAACTTTAGGAGTTAAAGATTTTGCTATTCTTTGTGATGTGGATCAATTCTACGGCATTGAAATAGAAGAATTTCCTGCCCAAATTGCCCAAACTGCCATGTGGTTAATTGACCATCAAATGAATATGATGGTTTCCGAAGAGCTTGGAAGTTACTTTGTAAGGCTTCCATTAAAAAAATCAGCAACCATTATTCATGGTAATTCATTGCAATTAGATTGGCATGATATAGTAGCACCAAAAGACTTAGATTATATTTTTGGAAATCCGCCTTTTGGTGGAAAAAAAGAACAGTCTAAAACACAAAAAGGAGATATGTCGCGAGTTTTTCGCAATGTGAAAGGTGCGGGCGTGCTAGATTTTGTCTCTGCTTGGTATATTAAAGCAGCAGATTATATGATGGATAATTCAGAAATCAAAACCGCTTACGTCTCTACTAATTCCATTACTCAAGGCGAGCAAGTAGGAATTTTATGGGCAGAGATGTTAAAACGAGGGGTAAAAATTCATTTTGCACACCGTACTTTTCAATGGTCAAGTGAAGCACGCGGGAAAGCTGCTGTACATTGCGTCATAATCGGGTTTGCTTTACACGATGCAATAGACAAAAGGATTTTTGATTATCAAACTGTGCAATCTGATCCTAATGAAATTAAAGCTAAGAATATAAATCCTTACTTAATTGATGCTGATGATCTTGTCTTAACAAAACGTCGTAAACCTATATCAATAAATTCACCAAATATAGTTTTTGGCTCAATGCCTAATGATGGCGGATTTTTGTTACTATCAACCGAAGAAAAAGACGAACTTATAAATAAATATAAGAAATTAGAAAAATGGGTTAAGCCAATTCTTGGTAGTGTGGAATTTATAAATGGAAATGGCGGCTTCTGTCTGTGGCTTATTGGTATTTCACCTGATGAATTGCGTTCAATGCCTATGGTTCTTGAACGGGTTGAAAACGTGCGGCGTTCTAGACTCGATAGTTCACGTATTACAACTAAAGAATTAGCGGCAAGTTCCGCACTTTTTGGAGAAATACGTCAGCCTAAAGGGCGTTATCTTGCAATTCCAAAAACATCGTCAGAGCTTAGAGCATATATACCAATAGCATTTCTTAATTCAGATATCATTGCAAATACCGAATTATTCACGATTGATGGTGCAGATTTATATCATTTTGGGGTTTTAACCTCAAAAATGCACATGGCATGGGTACGTTCTGTTTGTGGTCGCTTAAAAAGTGATTATCGCTATTCGGCTGGAATTGTTTATAACAATTTCCCTTGGGCACAGAATGCAACTGATAAACAACGTCAAGCTATAGAAGATGCGGCACAAGCGGTGTTAGACGCACGGGCTAAATATCCGAATTCCACGTTTGCTGATCTTTACGACCCCTTAGCAATGCCGCCTGATCTGGTGAAAGCACACCAGAAGCTTGATGCGGCAGTGGACGCAAGTTATTCAAAGAAAAAATTTTCTGGTGATAGTGATAGGGTTGCTTTTTTATTTGAATTATATCAGCAAATAATAGCCCCACTTTTGGCAGAAAAAAAGAAAAAAAGGAAACTTAATTAGATAATACCCTATAAAGCGTCCGTCTCGAAACACTCAGCGACTTAGCAACATCGTTGATATGTTCGCCAGTCTCTAGGAGCTTGTGGGCGTGAACAATTTGTTCGGGGCTAAGTTTGACCTTACGCCCCATCTTCACCCCGCGAGCTTTCGCGGCTTCCCTTCCTGCCTTGGTGCGTTCTGAGATAAGCGAGCGTTCCAGTTCCGCCAGAATCCCCACCATTTGCCACATTGCCCGCCCCGTAGGCGTTGCCGTGTCTATTGATTCGGTTAGCGACTGGAAAGCAACCCCCCGCCCTTTCAGCCCGTCGAGCAACTCTATAAGTTTATGAACAGTCCGCCCTAGCCGATCCAGCTTCCATACTGTGAGCGTGTCCCCTTCGCCCAGAGCCTTTAAGCATTTGGCAAGTTCCGCCCGTTTGAAGTCCGCCCCGCTTGCCTTGTCTATAAAGACCCGTTCACACCCTGCCGCCTTCAAAGCATCAAGCTGTAAATCGGGATTCTGTTCCCCCGTGGACACCCTCGCATAGCCTATTTTCATCGCCTACTTTTGACCCTGATTTTTGACACAAACAAGCCCTTGATTTATCAGGCTTCGTTGCTTGTGTCAAATATCTTGATTTATGGCACAAAATACATAGCCACATAGTCGGCTATATGGCTATTTTTATAGCAAAGCGTTTTTTCTTGCAATGTCCGGCAATTTGGCGTACATATTGAGGGTGAAGAATGTTATGAGGTCGTTATGATGGCTAATGAAATACCCCGTACTGCACGGCTAGAGGCTCGTATAGCCCCTGATGTGCTTAACCTTGTCAGGCGAGCCGCCGAGATGCAAGGGCGCAGTGTAAGCGATTTTGTAGTTTCTGCTGCACAAGATGCGGCTTATAGAGCTATTGAGGAAAGCAACATAATCCGTCTTTCTCTTGAAGATCAAAATAGGTTTGTTGAATTATTACTTAATCCACCGCTTCCTACTCCTGCTATGGAGAGAGCAAAAGAAGCTCATGCCGTATTGTTTGGTTCAGAGTGACAGGAAAATTTATAATAGAAATACTTGCTTCACACCACTATAAGAAAGACTTTTCTTGTGGAAATGAAGCACTGGATAGATATTTTGCTAATCAAGCGTCCCAGGATGTAAAACGCAGGGTATCAGGGTGTTATGTTGCGATTGAAAAAGCCACCGGAAGAATAGCCGGATACTATACGCTTTCAGCGTCTGGAATACCTTTAGAAGATATGCCGGAAGGCTTAGCAAAAAAACTGCCACGCTATCCCATAGTACCGGTTGCTTGCCTTGGACGGCTTGCAGTAGATAAAAATTATCATGGTCAAAAATTAGGGGCTGCTTTATTGTGGGATTCTATACAAAGGGCTTTGCGTTCTGAGGTTGTAGTTTTTGCCCTTGTGGTTGATGCTAAAGACGATCAAGCCAGAAATTTTTATTTGCATCATGGTTTTTCTTATTTTAGCTCTACTCCAAATAAGCTAATACTTCCGCTCGCAAATTACAAAAATATCTAATTATGAATAACTATAGGTCTGTTTTATGTCTTGATGACTTTACCGAAGATGACATAAAAGCAATTACTGATGTTGCAGAGGCAGCAAAGGCAGAGAATGCCCGCTACTCTCAAGTCCGCCCTTTGGTTCTGGTAATGCCATATATTACAATCTTCTAAAATTTCTTAATCCATTAATTCATTTAGGTGATTGTGAGCGGGGTTCATTTCTGCTTTTGCGATTGCCGCAATAGTTTCTTCGGGCAATTCGCTTACATGGTAACAATGGCGTGCTTGGGCTTTAAGAAACATATATTCCTGATATTCATGCTCAGATAGGAAATATCCGCTTGTTCTCCCATGACTCGTAATCGCGATGATTTCGCGTTGAGCCTTTTCTTTATATTGCCCAAAATTCTTGACGAACTCGGTTGCTGAAACTTCTACCATGACACACCTCTTTTGTGTAATTTCTTCATATTACGGAAAATGCGTAAATCGTCAATTGTTATCGTAAATTTCAGTAACTAATTGATTTTATATAAATAGCCATCAAGCCGTCTATATGGCTATATTTATAGCTGTCTCCCTTCCTCTTCCTTTGCCCCCTTCGCCTTACCCCTTGAGAATCAGGGTGCGGCGGAACATAGCCGAAGCCGCCCGCCTGTAAACCGCCTGCCCGCTCCATTCGCTTCTCTTCCGTGTTGGCGGTGTGACTGGCGGGCTTGCAGCTTCGGCGTTTATTCCTTCGTCCCTGATTTCAGGGGGTAACTTAATGAAGGGGTAAATAAAATGAAAAACGGAAACCGAACAACAAGTAAAAGCCGCCAAGAACTCGGGCAGATAGTGGCTACTCAAGGAGTTCTTGCAACCTGTAGTCTTGACCTAATGCTAAGTAGCCTTGCCCGCCATGTTCAAGGCGATTGGGGAGATTGTTCAGACAAAGCAGCTAATGAAAGAGCCTTAAAAAACGGCGGGCGTATTTTATCCGCCTACGCGATAGACCCAGCCAAGCCGTGCAAAGGCTACGGGGAAAATTGCCTTTGGATTATCACCGAGGCAGACCGCAGCGTAACCACCCTGCTTTTGCCCGATGAATATTAAGCTAATATATAGCCACCTAGTCGGCTAGGTGGCTTGATACTTTGCAAGTCTTGACAGAAGCGGTGTTTTATCGTATCAAGCCATCTAGTCGGCTATACGGCTAATACAAGAGGACTCAATGAAAAAGCTGGCAATCCTTGCCCAGAAGGGCGGAAGCGGTAAAACAACCATCGCGGTTCACATGGCAGTGTGTGCAGTCCGCCAAGGGCTTCACACCGCATTGATTGACCTTGACCCTCAAGCAAGTGCTTATGATTGGAACGAGAGCCGAGAGGAAGGATATAAGCTAGACGCTGTGAAAGCGACCGCCGGACAACTTGCGAGCTTGCTAGAGCAGGCAAAAGAGGCAGGGGCAGACCTAGTTATAATTGACACCGCCCCCCACTCTAACAGCACCGCAGCAATAGCCGCACAGCTTGCCGATTTTATTTTGATACCCTGCCGCCCAGCCCGCTTTGACCTTAAAGCCATAGGCTCAACGGTAGAAATCGCTAGGCTTTCTAAAACTCCTTCCGCAGTCGTAATTAATGCCGCTCCGCGTGGCAAATTGTCCGAAGAGGCAGCTTTAGCATTACGCCAGCAAGGTATAAATGTTTTAGATTCGGTTTTACAAAATCGGGCAGCATATAGCCATGCCGTAATAGACGGGCTTAGTGTTCACGAATACGAACCAAAAGGAAAAGCCGCCGAGGAAATAGACGAGCTTTTCTCTTGCGTTCGTGGAGTTTTGAAGTTATAAAGCCATTTATACGGCTATATGGCTATATATTTGCATAATAGGTAATGATATGAGCAGAGTAAAACGCCAACAACTAGGCAAAATGTTTGAAACTGTCCCAGCGGAAAAAGCCGTTACGACACCGGAACGACGACCCGACAGGATAGGAAAGCGGGCGGCATTGTTCCAGATTCCCGAAGCTGCAAAAAAGCAATTAGCCTTTTTGGCTATTGAGCAAGATACAACCCAGCAGGCTTTATTGACCGAAGCCCTAAATATGCTATTCTCCAAATATGAAAAGCCGCCTATAGCTTAGAAAATGTTAGGCAATCAAATTAAGCCTAGTTAATAAGAAATATAAGAGGGTTTTAATGTGGCAACACAGAAAACTATAACACCTGCTAAGCGTAAGTTAATAGATAATTCAGTTGCTATATTTGGCGATGCTGCTACTAGCAAAGAATCGGCGTATATGGCACGAGAACTTGTACAATGCACTTTGCCACATAAAAATCCTGGCGATATTCCTGCATGGAGTAGAAGAAATGGTAATTTAATACTAACTATCCGTCCAGGTTGGAATAGCAATAAACAAGAGGTCTATGGTTATCCTTATGGAACTATACCGCGATTAATACTTTTTTGGATAGTAACAGAGGCTATTCGTACTAGAAGCCCGGAGCTTGAGCTAGGAACTAGCATTTCTGGTTTTATGGAAGAATTAGGACTTAGTTCTTATACTGGAAGAGGCAAGCGCGGCGATGCTGTCCGTCTGAAAGAGCAAATGGAGCGGCTTTTTAACTCATTTATAAGCTTTGAAGGTAATATAGAGCGTGATGGTAGAGTAGGCACAGCCCGCATAAATATGGCAGTTGCCAGTGAATCTATGCTGTGGTGGAATCCAAAAACGCCAGAACAATTAAGCTGGGGAAGTCGGGTTAAATTAGGAAAAGAATTTTACGATGCGATAACCGCCGCCCCCGTTCCGGTGGATATGCGAGCCTTAAAGGCTTTGAAGAAATCCCCCTTGCTTTAGACCTTTACGCATGGCTTACTTATGAATCTTTCAGGGCGCATAAGAACGGTGAATCTCGGTTTACCTCTTGGGAAAAACTACATAGCCAAATGGGTGGAGATTATACAAATATTGCCGATTTTAGAAGGAAAGTAAAAGCTGCACTTACTAAGATTAAACTTGTCTATCCGGGTTTGAAGCTTGGTAAAACATTAGGCGGGATTGAGGTTTTGCCGGAAAGCCTAACCGCCTTGCAACCGCGAACCGTCACGATTGAGGGAACAGCAACCCGCGTGGAAGTGGAAGAACCCCACCCCCCGCATCCGTTTCCAATCCCTCTCAAAACTACCACGATTGAAAAATTCCGCCGCTTCTATCCCCGCCTTGACCCCTACGCCTGCCAAGCCGACTTTGACACTTGGCAAGCGAAGCTAGAGCCGTCCAAGCGGGCAAAGAGCTATGACCGTGCCTTTATGGGCTTCGCTGCCGGGTGGGCTGTCGGCAAAGGCTAGCCCCATCTTTTCCGACTTCCCATCTTGACCTGCCTATTGCCTCTGGTGTACTCGCCCGCGCACGGGCGTATTTGATTTATTTAATATAGCTAATGCGCGCGCGGCTGTCGGCGAATAAGAATCATTTCTTTTTGATGTGGATAAGCCTGTGGGTTAAGCAAGTTATTATGGGTGAAACGGTCACCCCCTCTATGGGTGAAACGGTCACCCCCTCTATGGGTGAAACGGTCACCCCCCACCTTTTATATCTGTAATCCTGTATTTGTATTTAAGAATCACTGTAGTTGTCGGCGGGCATCTGTGGGCAACTTGCCCTTGCCAAACAGGCACTTGCGTGTCGGGTAGTGATGGATAGGATTAAAATGAGTTCGCTTCGCTCACAGCCAATTCATGTGGGGGCTTGCCGCCCCACACCCCCGCCTTGCAGCCGCGAAGTTCTGCACAAGCCAAACAAACCGCTTCCCCAAGCCCGAAGGGAAAAACAGAGCTTTGTCCCAAGTGCAGTGGGAGCTTGAAAGACCGCAAGGTAACTAGGGGGTGGAACTGGGAAGGGAGACACTCCGTAGCCAGCAGTGGAGCGAAAGCGAGAGGGGCAAGCTGGACAACAGCCAGGGGACAAGACCCCACCGACAGCACCCGGAAGCAAGTAGCCACCCAGCAAGAGCCGATAGGACAGAGAACGGGGAGAGAACAGCAAAAGGCATTCAGGAATCTGTGTTTTGGCAAAATCCCGTTTCTAAGGCGATTTAAGCCCCTGTTGCTGCTTCCCCTACCTTACCCTAGTCATAGACCGCTTTCGTGTCTCTGTGGGCATTCCATGGGCGTTTACAGGGCTGTTGTTGCCCGCCTCTTCGCCCTATTCCGATTCGCGGGTTTGGTAGGAGGTGGGAAGGGGTGTTTTTCCTGTCCAGAACCCCACCCCATCAAAAACCGCTTCTGATGACCCGCAGAGCGGCGTAAATATTTCCTGCCCCCCGACCGCTTCCACGTTTCTACGGGCAAATTTGCCGCCTTCCTGGCGATGTTTTGCCTGCCGTCCTTCCCCGATGCTTCCGGCAGGGCAAAAAAGCAGTCGGCGAGTTATCCCAAAATCTGTGGACACCCGTCGCCCCGAACCGCCCGCAAGCCTTGCCGCGCTTGGCTTCGCGGGGTGTGGTTAATTCCTAGGCAGTGGGTTCTTCCCCGCCGGTTGCCGCAGGGGTGGGCGGTTCGGCGGGTTGTTCCGCTATTCCTCGCGCCACCTTTTCGGGTTTCGCGCTTCCGTCCTTCCCGTCCGCCAGCGGCTCAAGCCCGAACAACGCCCGATCATCAGGGCGGGCTAGGAAGCTATCCAGCAGCTTCCAGAGTTCCGCCTTGTGCTTGGGGTGTTTCTCGGCATCGTCCAGCACCGCCGCCCCCGCCAGAATCTTGCGGCGGGTATCCGCCTTGCGCTTCCTGGCGTTCTCGCGGTTTAGCTCCTGCTGAATCCGTGCGTTGAGCGCGTCCCGCTTCTCCCTCAGCTTGTCCAGTTTATCCGCCCGCCATGGTTGCCCCCTATCCTCGGTTATTCCCCTAAAGCTTGTATCACACCCCACCGCTTCATGCTATCGTCGGATAGGGCAAATCCAGCGAAGGAAGGTCAGCTAGTGAAGCGAGGCAAAGACCACAAGGGCGCACTTATGCAAACTAAAGTTTGCGTGCGGCAGGGCGTTCCCCCTGCACCCCCACAAGCGAGGCACCGCCCGCAAGCTGCGCCACTTGGCGACACGATGGGGAAACGCTCCCCCCTACCCCGCGCTTGTGGGAATCCTCCCCCAAGACCCCCAGCCCGCCGCCCCGTTATATGACACAAGCGGGCGGTTGGTTCCATTGCAGCGTCAAGCCCATCAGCCGCAGTGCTGGGCGTTCGGTAGTGGCAGCCGCCGCCTACCGATCCGGCGAACGCCTACGCGATGACCGCACCCAGCAGACCCACGACTACCGCCGCCGGATCGGGGTAGAAGCCGCCTTCATCGTCGCCCCCGCCGATGCGCCAGACTGGGTATATGACGCGGGCAAGCTATGGAACGCCGCCGAAACCGTCGAGAAGCGCAGCAACAGCCAGACCGCCCGCGAGGTGGAGCTAGCCCTGCCCTGCCGTGGACGGAGCGGAACGGGAAGCCATCGCCCGCCAGCTTGCCGAACACTTGGCAGAACGCTACGGGGTGGCGGTGGCGGTCGCCCTGCATCAACCTTCCGAGCAAGGCGACGAGCGCAACCACCACGCCCATATCCTGATGACCACGCGGCGCATGGAAGCGGACGGCTTGGGAGCAAAAACCCGCGAGCTTGACGACAAGAGACCGGCGGGCAGGAAGTCCGCCATATTCGGGAGTATGCTTGTGACCTGATAAACGCCAGCCTAGAACGCGCCGGACTCGACGAACGGGTAGACCACCGCTCTTTCAAGGAGCGCGGTATAGAGCAAGTCCCGAGCGAACATCTAGGGGTGGAAGCGTCCGGCATGGAGCGGGCGCGGGAAGCGGAGCCGACGCGGCGACCTCAACCGCGAGAATGCCAACGCAACCAGCGGATAAACGAACTCACCGAACAGCGCACCCTTGATGGCGAGATAGAGCGCGAGGAAGCCAGCCACCAGGGGGCGGTAGGGAAAGAAGCGGAGAGCGGTAGTTATTGGCGCGACCGCATCAACGGCGAGCGGGAAACGTCCCAGGAAGACCCGCCCCCCGCTTCCCCGCAAGGTATCCAGCCCGAGGAAAGCAAAGCGGCACAGAGTGCCTTTGCCGATTCAATCGCCCTTGCCAGTTCCGCCCAGCTAAACCGGCAAGGCGAGGTAAAACACGGCGGGCTTGCCCCTGTCCTGGGTGGAACATGCCAAGGAGCAAGCGCGGGAGCTATGGCAGGAGCTTTTAGAAATGCTCAAGGAGGAAGAACGGCAACCCCCAGACAGGAGCAGGTAACGGCATGGCGCAAAAAGAAAGCGATAAAACGGTCATGGACAAGTTTTGGGAAGGCGCACAAAAAGCCGCGCAAAGTGCCTTTGCCGATATTGGCAACACCTACCAAGCATTCCTAGTGCGTGATTCCACCTTTGGAGCGTTGCACGGCGCGGCACCGGAACACGATAAACCGCATTCTTCCCCCGAAATCGCCAAGCGGGAAGCGGAAAAGCAATATTCCGAACCGGAAGCCCCAGAACGCGCCCCCGATATTGAGCCAGAGCGTTAGGGGTTTATTAACCATTTTCTGATTTTATTAGCAGCCCGAACAAGTCAGGAGATAATAAAATGGCTGATGATCCCTTAGCCAAGTTCCGCAAGAGTCCCACCGTGAAACCCGAAGCCACCCTACCGGAAAGCAAAGCGGGTTTGCCTGACTACCAAGCGTTTGACGCGAAAGACAAGATAAAACGCCTTGAAATCCGGCGGGTTATGGGAGCTTTCCACACCCCGGCTTATGCCTATTTATTGAATGTTATCTTTGATGGCTATCACGGCACTGAGCTTGTGTTAGTTTACAGCTTTATGCTGGTGAAGGTGAAAGGGCGCAACTTGCACCCCATCACCCTTGCCGTGCAAGAGGGTAAATGCGCCTTTATCCAAGACTACGACCCGCGAGCTTTCGCCGAACCTGCCCCAGATGCGCCGTTTATTGAGAGCATAGAAATCATCGCGAAGGAAGGCGGCGACGAGCGTGGCTAGATAGTGTGACAACGGGCAGTTTAGTTGTCCAAAAAAATTGGATATTTGACATAAGGTGGCGAGGAAGGCATGAATTCTGCCGGTGGGGTTTCCATAACGCCAGTTATATTTATATTAACTGTAATAAAACTTAACTTAACAATAACAATAAAATTATTATTATTATGTTATGCAAATGAAAAAAACTCTTAATAGTCTTGTTGATGAGATGAGACTGAATGATCTGAATGATTTAAAATTTTGTCCTCGTGATAATATTTTTATCGAAGGGGCTAAAAAATTCATTGCTAAATTTTCTGAGCTTACAATCGTAGTGCTAATTGCTAGTTTTATATATAACTCTAAGGAAGCTGGAAGATTGAAACCACCTAGTCTAAAACATGTATTTGATGTTAAAGATACCACAACCATATCAACAATTATTATATCTGGACTTCATGGGGCTGTAAAAATGGCAGAAGTCGCAATGCAAAACCAAGGAACTGATAAATTCTTAAAACGAATAGAATCTCAGAAAAAAGCAAGCAGAGAATCCTCGACCACGTTTACTAGATAAATCTCTCTTTCCGCCGTCTTCCTAGCTACGAGATGCAACTTGGCTATCAACCTAAGACGGTGAATATCATCTTTCGTTTACGCATAGCTGGATGACGGGTTGTCCGAGGCATGACAGACTCCGTCTCTGTCCCGGCTTGTGTTGGTTACCCTCCAATTGTCTTTGCTTCTTCCCTTACACTAGCTTTTCAAGTTATGTTATTAAGTCTATCGTTCTCTTGAACTAGCGGGGAAGATATTTTCGTATATTCATAGCGTATCTAGCATCACTTACCATAAAGCTAAAATAGGCGTAGTTATGGCAACTGTATATCTTTGGAAGATGAAAAACAACATGTGAAACACGTTTCAATTAAGATAAGTCATAATTTTTATGACCACTATATAAGTCTTAATCGTGGATATAGTGTGACATATAAGTTCAATGATGAAATGAATATATCTAGATCATTTGATGATGATGTGAGAGACTATGTTAAAGTAAAACAACAAGTTAATATTCAAGGAGTTGATGAATTTATATTGTATTTCTTTAAAAAGGATAAATATAAAGAACTTAAAATAGCAACTACTGATTTTTATCCATATAAGGTGATGGCTGATTCATTGTTCTTTTCTTTTGAAAAGAAACATCAAGATTTTGAAACAAAATTTTGGGTTTTCTTAAAAAAGAAGGAGCACGGCTATAGGATAAGTTCAGAGTATTTTCTTGCCTTTATTCTTGATGTATTAAAGTATGGAATTAGATTTAAAGGGCTGCATGGTATATTTAGCAATAAAGATAAAGGCGGTTTAAGTAAATTTACATCTTCTGTAGCGTTGTTCTTACAGGTAAAGCTCGGATTTATTAGATACGCTGCTTTGTCAAGAATGATAAATAGAATAAATAGTAAAAAAATCACAGAATCAACAAAGTGATGAAAAAGAAAAGGGCATCAATCATCGTTCAGCCCACCTTGACGATGATGCCGGTTGCCCCGTAGCCGAAAGCCCCGCCCAACAAGACTTTCGTAATATGTCGGCTGAAGCCGATGATCGAGACCAACGAAGCCAAAAAGAAAAGGAATTAAAATTATCAGACATAACAAATAAGAAAGAAATCTCTGAAGAGATTATAGTAGAGGTAATTGATCAGCTTCACGAATCACTATGGACACCACAGGAGGTATTTAATCTCGCTAAAGAGATGAGCGAACGTGATGACGCCATTAAGCGTAAAAACGAAACCAACAGATTGTTGCAGGAAGAGAAAAAAATCAAAGCACGCTCTTCTCGTATAAAGAGGCTTATATATGAATTCAAGGAATGGGCGGTTGAAAAAATAAAAATTGGATTTAGTTTATCATTTTTTGATAGGACATTATATAAGTCTAATTCTGAGTTTAAATATTTTTTTTACGGCAATCAAGTTAAGGTAGTAAATAAATTATCATTAATATCATATTTTATATTATTTTTCTATGGCGGTTATGTTTATAAAAACATAATTGAAAATACGCTAAACAATTTTGTTTATAATTATGATTATAAAATAATTATTGCTTCGGCTGTATTGATAGGATTTTTATACTTTTTTCATTTCTGGCAAAGTTGATTTTTAATTATTTATATACGCTTATTCCTTATTTTGTATTTGTAATGATTCCAATGTTTATTAGGCTATCTATTGAGGGTGTGGTATTT
>NZ_FXAM01000008.1 GCF_900155475.1 Methylomagnum ishizawai
AGCGGGTGCGCCGACCCGCAGAAGATGAGCCGCATCAGCGCTTGAAAGGCTTCCATTGCTTCACCGTTGCCGGAACGTGCATTTCAGCCACGGGGCGCTTGTGTGCTTCCACTTCCTGCCGCCTTGGAACAGGATGCCATCCACGCAGAAATCATAGCCTTTCCCTCCGGTGCGGAGTTCCGAGGCGAAGTAGGACGGTTCTATCAGGTAATCCATGACTTCCTGTATTGAGGTGCCGTGGGTGGTGCTTTCGCTGATTCCCCGGCTTTCCCCCCAATTCCTGCCCCAGTTGCCCGAACTGGTGCTGTTGCCTTTGCCGTCCGTACTGCTGCCCCCGCCGTAGCTGCCGCCTACCGAGGCGCTGCGGTTCGTGCCGGTGGTGGTGCTTTCGTTCCAGCCCTTGCGGTGGTGGATGCCGCGCCCGATCAAGTCCGCCGCCCATTTCATGGTCTGGTGATCCTGGCAGGCGTGGATGATTTTCGTCTGAAAATTTGTGAGATAGGCATTCACCGTGTGTTCGGGGTGGCCGGTGCCGCTGGCGGCGGTAGAGCGCCGGAAGGCTTTGCGTCAGGGACACGGCGCAGACGTGGGAGCTTCGCGCCGTGCTTTGAAATTCCGCGTCGTAGCTCGACATGAAGAGTTGGCATTCATCCGCCCAGAGGAAGCACGGGCGGGTTTTTTCGTCACCGGGACGTTCGATGGCGTTGCCATGCGAATTTGAAGATTTGTTGCGCGAGTATCCCGCCGCGTTCCCAGATTTTTAAGGGGAAATCGAGGACGATTACCGCGCCTTCGTGGGAAAGCTCGGGCACCGTGGTGGTGTTGGTGCAGAACAGACGCCGCAAATCCCCTTTGAGGAAGTCGTTCACCATACTGGAAAGGGTGGCGATGATGTTCGAGCGGGTTTTGTTGTCCAGTGAGCCGAAACTGTCTTCACAAAAAAACTGCAAAATCGCTTCGTAATCCTCCTGCGGAGGGGGGATACCGGGTCGCTTCCGGCTTTTTCCATGGTTTTTAGGAAAAACGAGGTTTGCCGGTAGGTTTCATTCTGCACTTGGCCGTGTCCACGGGGGCGCTGGTGACGAAGCGCATCAAATCGGGTAGGGAGACCTGCCCATAGGCGGCGTACAGCACGTCCAGGGCGTTCGAGAGCAGCACGCGCACCGAATCCGTCCAGAAGGCATCCCGCGCCCGCCGCCTTCCATCGCCCGCATGGCTTCCATGACCCGCATCAGCACGGAAACGGCGTTGTTGGCCGAGCTTCCGGCGTCCTGCCGCGCCATTTCGTACTCAAGGAAATTGAACGTCCGCCCGTCCTTGCCGCCGAGGAAGATCATCGAGTTTTGCCGCCCGGTCATTTCCGCGTAATGCCACCATAAATCGGCCTCCCCCGGCTTGGCGCACAGCACCAGTCCGCCCATACCGGCGCGGAGGAACGACAGCGCCAGAGCGCGGCCAGAGCCGGAAGTCTTGCCGGAACCCGTCCCGCCAATAATCGCCGCGCCCATATAGGCGTCGTTTAACGTCCATATGTCACGTTGAGACAGTTTTAGTAACGGTGTTCCGGGGGAATAGCTGTAGTTTTCGGGCATGAAAAATACCGCGTTTACAGTCTTTGGGCTTGCATCGTATCATGCGTGCAAAGTCACAAAAAGCCTGCAAAACAGCGGGGGAATGATGAACAAGTTTCAGCGGGCGGGGCAGGGGGTTTATGGCGCAATCGAGAACGCTTTAGACGATTTGCGCCACACATGGGAGCGGTTCGCCTATGGCCGGAAGGTAACGGGCGAAGTCGATATGTTCACCCCCACCTATGAACACACCGCCGACCCGCACCAAGAGACGCGGGAGGCGTTTGAGCGGGTCTATGGGAAACGGGATACCCCTGAGCAAGGGCAGGAGAGAGAACGGGAGCGCGAGGGACGCGCACGAGAGCCAGAGCAGGAAAGGGAGATAGAGCGGTAGGTTTTGGCAATTAACCACTAAGGGGATAGGCCATGCTGAAAGTTAAAACTATTTCGTCGGTTTTGTTCCTGTCGATATTCAACGCCAACGCATTGGCAGCAGGGTACTACCAAAACAATTATCCACAAACAAACCCGTATGCCGTTCAGGCGGCTAGTGACCAAGAAGCAACCCAGAATTCATCTTCTACCACAAGCGACATAATAAAATGGGGTGTGGCGGCTCTTGGCGCTTATGTGCTTATCAAGAGCGCAGGGGGGCTTTTTGATGGTGGTGGTAGCAGCTACAGCGGAGAAGGAGGGGGCGGAGGTGGTGGGTATGTGCCACTTTCCGATGATGAACGGGGAAAAGCGATGCGGGTTGAACCGATAGACCCGTTTTATGGTTCAGACCACACCGCGCCGCCTATCAGTGATTTTTATGGTTCAGACCATACTCAATAGGCAATAAAATAAATTATTCACATTAATGGGTGGCAATATGACCAGAGAATTAATGATTATTGTTGCAGCGTTTTGTTTTAGCGGTGTGGGTTATGCTGCGGGTAGCGTCAAGGTTTGCAACTATCTAGATCAAAACGTATCATTTGTCTTTGGATGGCATGACGCAATATTACCAGTAGCTGATGGGTGGTATACCGTGAAAGGTGGAACATGTAAAAGGCTTAACTTTCCAGAAGCTGACACATATCTTCCAATGTATGCCTATGCTATATCAGACGATGGAACTGAATATAGGCCAAGGGGTGATTCTGGTAAATTTTGTATAAAGAGAAATGATAATTTTGACCAATATGGCACATTAGCATGTGCGGCAATTGATGCCGCTGTTGATGCTACTGCTACGGAATTAAATGGGGGGAAAAAAACCAAAGTTGGGCTGTAACATGGGAACAATTGAATGCCATGTATAAGGTAAGCGCTGGGGAGTTCATGTTTGATATTGTAAAAGTAAAATAGTTATTTGTTTTAAACTTGGGAAGTGGGTCGCGCTTTCCGCCTTTAATTGCAATAGCTAATGGATTGATTTGGTCTATCGGTGGTAATGGTTCCTCAGTAATAATTACATTTGTGTTGTTCTCTGTTTTCCAGCTAATTGCTTCAAGAAGAATATCAAGCATTCCTTTTTGATTATCTAACATATTTACTCCATTAAATTGATGGGTTTTGTTGCGGCTATAATTGATAGATAACCGTTTATTGCGTCAATTTAATGACATTCACCCTTGTTGAATATCCTAGCGGGGGTGGGGGGCGGCGATGAGCCCCCCGATTCGCCGCGCAGCGGCGACCGCCTTATTTTTCCCCAGCGTCAAACCTTATCCGTTGAATAACCACATTCTCCGGTTTCGGGTCTTTGTTTGAGGACTCGCGGAGATAGTCAAGCTCATGGTTGCGGGATAAGATCGAGAACCCGGCTTAGATTCTGCCCCTCGACGGTGACTTTCCCAATCGTGGCAAAAATCACGATGGTATGGTCTCCGGCATAGATCGCGCCGCGTATGTCGTGAAACGGGATAATCACGCCCTGCCCATCGGCTAGTTTCACATCGAGCATGGCTTTCTTGCGCGTGCGGTCGATGCCGTAGGCGTCGTATTTTTCGATATTCTCCGCATTGATGGAAACAACCTTTTCCTCCCGCGCCGCAGGCGCGGGCGATTCCTTGGGCGTGGATTCCGGCTTTGCGGTGCCGAGGTAACTTTGAAAGAGGGCGGCGTTATCGGTTTTTCCTGTCACTCATCGGTCAATCTCTCTTTCAGGTTCATTGAGTACGCCCCCATAATGGCGGGTAAGTGGGTTTCCCCTGCTCGGCTGTTGGGTATGTTCGGGCAGTTCCACGGGCTTTTTACGGCGTTTCACGAGTTCTTCCCCGCCGACCTGCCGCGCATGGTGCGCGTGGGCTTGGGCGGTGCGGTCGATATTCCGGCTTATATTCTGCGCTTGGCGGCAAGGCAACCTTTTTGCCACTGGACGAAACAGGGTGTTTCCTGCCCGGTGCGGATATATTCGTGATAAGCGGTTTTGGTCAGATAGGGGCGGGAATCGCCAGAATCCCCCGATCCGCATAAGAGCGGTGATCTACCCTATTGGGCTTCCTGCGTCGCTTAGGGCTTTGTTGGCGTATTCCTGCCATGTTTCGCGTAAATCCCGAAGTTTGGATTTATCCTTTACCATATCGTCCCGCGTAAATAACGCGGTATTCCACTCCCTTTCTTTTTTTCCGAATCCCTCCGGCGTCAAAACCCGCATGGTGAGCAAGATATGCGCGTGCGGATTGGGTTTGCCGTCCCGCGCCGGGGGGCAATGGATGGAGAAATCCGCCACCATGCCCTTACCCACGAACTGATCCGCCACGAAGTGGCGGACGAGTTTTATTTGTGCGTCCTTGGATAAGTCGCGGGGTAATGAAACGATGACCTCGCGGCAAAGCTGCGCCTTGGCGCGGCGGGTGGAGATGTCCTCCGCCTTTTCCACCGCGTTCCAGAGCTTACCCCGATCTAACACCCATTCCGCCGCCCCTTCGGGCGCGAGAATTTCTTTATGCACAATGTCCTTTTTCGGGGTGTAGTCGTGGGTAATGCCGGTGCGCTCATCGCAAAGCTTGTCCCGCGCCCGGTAGGCGGCAGCGGCCACGCAGGAATGACCGGCGGCGCGGCTGATGATTTTGACCTCGCAGTGATAATGCCCTGTCGTCATCGGTAGGAGTCCGGGAGGGGAGGAAGACGCCGAGGGGGATCATAGCAGGCTTCGGCGGGGGAAGGCAAGAAAGTCCACTTATACATTCCTCCGCTATCGCTACGGAATGCGTGGACTTCCCCGCCTTCCTTCGGGCGTCGGTGAAAGCGGCAAGGCCGCAAAAAGGCGAAGACAGCGGCGCTAGGGTGGCGGCGCGGTACAGCGGGACGCAATGACCGCTAAGGGTGAAGCGGCCAGCCTCTAGGGGGTGGCCGCTTCCATTTCCGGCTTGGGCTATCGCCCAAGCGGAAACCGTTGGGAGGGTCGGGCGGTTTGTCGTTGACAGGGTTGGGTAAGGTGCTTACCGTTAGTCTTACAGTTAAACTTTACAAAGCCTAATTCCCCATGCTTACCCTAGGACAAGCCGCAAAAGAAACAGGGCTTTCTAAGCCGACAATCTCAGCAGCCATAAAGAAAGGGCGGCTCTCCGCTTCTCGTGGTGAAGGAGGGCAATACCAGATTGATCCCGCCGAGCTTTTCAGGGTTTACCCACCTTCCAGTAATGAAAATGTAATGGCTTTACAAAGCCTAACCCCACAGGAAACCGGCACCTTACACCGGGAGATAGAGCTTTTGCGGGAGCAATTGGAACGGGAGCGGGAATTTAACGCCGAGCTTTCGCGGCGGCTGGACGAGGAAGCGCAAGAGCGGCGGAAGTCCGCCGAAGAAATCCGGCGGCTTACCCTCCTGTTGACACATAAGCCAGAGCGGGAGACCACACAGCCTGAACCTACTACACCGAAGGTCGAGGGCGAAAAGGGGCGGTTTTGGGAAAAGTTATTCGGGCGGAGCCAAATAGATTAACGTGTCGCTCGTCCTATTTGTCTATTTGTGCCAAATATTGATTTTTGGCACAGGTGGATTTCGTCTCTTCTCAACTTTTAAATAAAGTCGTTGGATGCGAGAACTTGATTATTTTGAGATTTGCAGCCGCTAATTTTACGTAAAATAGTGCTCTTTTGTTCTTGGGTAGCGGCTAATGTTAGCTCTTTTCGTAGTTTATGCGTTTTTAGATGCTGTCTATTAGGAAGGGCCAGTTTATCTTTTACAATTATGCCGGTAATTTCAGAGAATCCATTGCGGTAATTCTTTTCCTTATGATACTTAAGTCCACAGCGGCTAATTTGCTGGCGAATTTCCCACATTACCCATTGAGGAACTTCTTTCCCTGATATTGTTAAATCATCCATATAAACAGTAATGATGCACTGAGCATCTTTTGCGATTCTGGAAATTTCATCCCACATATCAACATGGGCAAAATATGAGAGAATCGGACTTAGAGGGCTACCTGTAGGAAGTCTCCCCTTGATTGTTGATATGGCCGTAAGTATCCCTGCTACGTCTTCAGAGCATTTCATGTAGCTATGAAAAAACCAATAGACACGCTTAGATGACGTAGAAACAAAATATTCCTTTATATCAAGGCATACAACATGTTTCTGACCAACATGCTGCTTCGCATTTGTAATGTATGACCTTCGCTTGACTGGACAGAAGAGAAAATCAGGAGGCGAGATTCTCGATAGGAGGTCAGCTATTCTTTTCTGAATAACTTTAAGGTTATAACATGGGTTTTCTATGTGCCTTGATTTGCCTTTTTCGTTAATTTCGTCCCATTCTTTGTAAGAATCACATGCCCCAGCAAGTTTTTGAATGTCTTTAATGCTTATACCAAGAATTTTAGAGAGACGTTTTTTTGTCCTAAGATAATAAATTGGAGATTCTGTATGCGGATAATTTTTTATTTTATTCTGCATACATTTTCCCAGACCGTTCTGCTATAAAACTTAGTAGGCTCAAAATCTTGGAAGACACCGCAACTCTAACCTTTTCTGCGGTTTTATCGTTATTAATGTTTTCAGAAAAGAACAAGATCGAGGAGACTGGAATTTCAAAGACTGCTGAATACTTATCAAGGAGAGACAAAACGGGGGTTTTTTTTCCGCCTTCTATTTCCGATAAGTGGGATTTTGATATGCCAAGCCGTTCAGAAAGTTCCTTCTGCGTCATGTCATGGAATACCCTCAGTGTCCGTAAAGCCTCGTGTAACATGGTTAAATACCCAAGGTTTAAGGGATAGTAATATGCCGGGTTAGCGATCTAGCACGCGAAAAGCTGTGTCAGATAAGTTAATATTCGTGCGATTTGCACAATTATCTCACCAAGACGAGCAGCCCATTTCCATACCTGCGGGTTACAAAGGCAACGCCAAAGTTTTGTCCGCCATTTCAACCGCTCCCGCCGTTTGTCAGCAACATCGTTCATGTGAACCTCCTTCGATTCCGCTCCCGCACCATGCGGGAGCGTCGCCGAAAATCGAAGATTGGGAACGACGGTGTTAACCCGGCATCACTCTGGCGCGGTGGCTCGCCGCCGCCGCGCCCCCCGCCGCCATGTAGGCGCCGGAAAGGTGGAAAGCTCAATTGGCCTTCCTCGGATTGCTTGAGCAATCCAATGAGTGGCGAATATCCCTCAGTTGTTGACTGGCACCAATTATACGTAATAAAGTTCTCAAAGTACACAATAAAGTTCGCTTATAGCGAACAAATCCCGATTCAGAGCGGTACAAGCTGGCTGCTGCTCTTGCGCAGTTAGCCAAGTTTGCTAGGAACACCAGCACCCAGACTCTCGTGCCCTTGCCAAAAATCAAGATTTTTGACACGGCTTCGTGTCCCTGCTAAATCAATGGCCTATCTGTGCCATAAATCAGGGACAAAACATCATGAAAATCGGCTATGCGCGGGTGTCCACCGACGACCAGAACCCGGACTTGCAGCTTACCGCCCTCAAGGCGGCAGGATGCGAGCGGGTGTTCACCGATAAGGCGACGGGGGCGAGCGCCAAGCGCCCCCAGTTGACCCGTTGCCTTGCGGCGCTGGCAGCGGGCGACACGCTGACCGTGTGGAAGCTTGACCGGTTGGGGCGTTCTCTGGGTGACTTGATTGCCCTGATGGACGACCTCAAAGCGCGGGAAGTGGCTTTTCAGTCGCTTACCGAATCCATCGACACGACGACCCCCACCGGGCGGGCGATGTGGCAAATGGTGGGCATACTGGCCGAGCTTGAACGCTCTTTGATCCGGGAGCGCACGCAGGCCGGGCGGGCGGCGGCGGTGGCGCGGGGGGTGAAGATGGGGCGCAAGCCCAAATTGACCGCGCAGCAGGTAGCGCACGCCCGCGCACTACTCGACCAAGGCGAACTTCACGACAGCATAGCCAAGTCGCTGGGCGTTTCTCGGCGGACGCTCTACCGTGCGCTACGGGATTTTTCTTGAATGTCCTGACAATGTGTGTATAACTAACGAATACTCATTTAAGAGGGCGAAAAGCTATGCAACTTGAAGCAGAATCGAGAAGCGAACGGATTGACATTCGCACCACCCCCAGCGCTAAACGTGCCTTGCAGGACGCGGCAGCGGTATCGAGTAAGACGGTTTCCGAATTCCTGCTTGATAGTGCCCTGACCAAAGCCGCCGAGGTTCTGGCGGATCGGCGTTTGTTCGTGTTGAACGATGACGAATGGGCGGCGTTTATGGAGGCGTTGGACGCCCCCACACAGCCGATGCCCCGGCTTGAGCGGCTTTTTCAGGAACCGAGCGTTCTTGAGAAAGCGGGTAATCTATGAGTGTTCTTGAGATTGAGAAATTACGTTTTGACCATGACACGGAAAGGTTTGACTGCGGGAAATCGGAGCTAAACAGTTTTCTAAAACAGTTTGCTTTTAGCAACCAGCGTGCAAACCTTGCGCAAACCTATGTGCTATGTCGTGATAAAAAGATTGTGGCGTATTACAGCCTTGCGGTAGGTCACGCCGATCATAGGGACGCACCCAGCAGGGTTACACAGGGCATCGGGCGGTATCCTGTGCCGCTGATGATTCTGGCGCGGCTTGCCGTTGCCTTGGACGAGCAGGGAAATGGATTCGGCGCGGCCATGTTGAAAGACGCTTTGCAAAGAACCATTCGCGTTGCCGACATTGCGGGTATTAGAGCGCTTTTTGTTCATGCCAAGGACGATGAAGCCCGCGCCTTTTACGAGTATTTCAACTTCCGCCCAAGTCCTATTGACCCTTATCAATTGTTTTTGCTGACGAAGGATATTCGTCGGCTTGTGATGTGATTTGAATTATAAACAATCCGCGCCATCAGGAATTACCCCATGAAACCTAACCAACGGCACATTGTTTCGATAATCGACGGTTGCGCCGCCGATATTGCCACGCTTGGTGACACCATTCTGGTGGAAATGGCTGGAGTTTCCATGGCTTTGGATAAATTACGCGAGTCCTTGGATAAGGTGAATATATACTTGAAAGACAGGGATTTTGATAAAGCTTCTCAAGCTGGTTACGAGGATGTGGCGCAGAACTTTGTTTATCTGCAAAGGACGCTGGCAGGGCTTCAATCGGTAGCACATGACAAAGCAGCACTGATTAGCGGGATTGCTCAAAGCGCAAACGTCGCCTACGAAGATGTTTCCCCTTATGTCGAGGAAAGATTATTGAACCGTTAGTGTTAAATCTTCCCATCATCATTTCGGCCTAAATATCCGCTTCCCCCTTGGGGGACGGGAGGGGGAGCAAACTTAAGGTTTGTGCGCGTAGCGCACTCCTTTCCCCTTGTTCCTGCCTCTTCTCAGAAATACGATTTCCCCAAACACGACAAAGCCGCCCTTAGTTTGACGACCCAGGCGGCTTTGAGAGTGTATCACTCCTGGCAGTTTGGAGCGTCCCCGCTTGAACTGCCCGGCCAGCATAGCGAACCCTGAACCGAAATGGAAGGTCAGACCCATGAACCAATACGAGGAAGAAGACCTTACACCGCGCTCTGAAGAGGAAGCGGCGGAAATGGAGCGGGATTTCCGGGCGGCGATAGAGAAGAGCCAACAATCGGAGAAAGGATGGCGTTTTGGATTACCCGGCAACGAGGAGCAGGACGCTAGGCTAGAGCGAGTCTTTCGAACCGCAGCAGCGCGGCGCATGGTGGCGGCGAGAGAACTGCGGGAGAAAGAAGAGAAACGTATTGCAGAGCTTATTCAATTACCACTTTTTCCATACCCAGAGGCAACCCGTATTGTGTCGAATGATATGGCACGTTCAGCTTTGTTTTCCGCCACTCAGGGAGCGGATAGAAAAACATTAAAAGATACCGTTTTGGCTACCATTGACGGCATAGAGATTATTTTTACCGGAGAGCAGCTTAATCAGGACGACCATGATTTATTGATGCAACTTGTGGATTTTGCACGACATAAGCCCTTTGGAGAAGAAGTAACGGTGCCAGCAAATGTAATTCTTTCGGCGCTTGGGTTGGAAAAGGGCAAAAGTCAGCATGAGCAGCTTAAAGCAGGGATGAAGCGACTACTTACGCCGCTTGTTACGATAAGAAATACGAAAAAGCGGCTAACCTATTATGGTCACATAATAGAAGAAGCGGTGCAGGATGAGGCAAGTAGATATTGGATATATAAGCTTAATGCAAAAATGCGTCTGCTTTATGATAAGTCCAGCTTTAGCCAAATCGAATGGGAAGGGCGCAGAGGTTTGAAGCGGAAAGACCTCGCACGATGGTTACAGGCATTTTATGCCACGCACGCAGACCCTTTCCCTTTATCGGTGGAATTCTTACATCGCATGAGCGGAAGCTCTGCAAAGGAGCTCTGGAAGTTCCGAGAGAATCTTAGAAAAGCCCTCGATGCGCTTGTGGGCATCAATTTTCTGTTGGCATGGGAGATTGATGCAAAAAGTGATCTTGTCAGTGTGCAACGGGCTGGGAAGCAGAAGGACAACCAGCTTTCCCTCCCCCATATAAGTCATCACCTGAACCAGTCAGGTAAGGGTACTCAATAGCGCTAAAAGTTATCCACAGGGTACGGCATTCGAGGGAGGTTTGGGCTTTAGGGTACGGCATTCGAGGGAGGTTTGGGCTTTAGGGTACGGCATTCGAGGGAGGTTTGGGCTTTAGGGTACGGCATTCGAGGGAGGTTGAGGGTTCCAGCTACGGCATTCGAGGGAGGTTGCTACGGCATTCGAGGGAGGTTGCTACGGCATTCGAGGGAGGTTTGCCCAAAAAAAACATCACGCAACTATTTGATTTTTAAACACATTTCGCCAACGCGCTTTTTGCCCTAATCTTCTTCTAATCCTTTTTTAATCTTAAGACGCGCGCGCGATTGCGCGCGCGTCAAGTAAAAGGAATTCGCTTCGCTCATGCCTGTTTGCATGTGGGGGGCTTACGCCGCCCCCCACACCCCCGCGCAGGGGGACACGCTGCGGTGTGCCTCCCCCGCCCTCTCCTGCTCGAAACGATGCGCCCGTACTCGAAGCCCTCAAGGGTACGGCTTCGCCCGTTCTCCGCTACGCTGCGAACGCCCTTGACCGCTCCTCCGTGCGGACGCGGTGCCGTAAGCAGGTCGGGACGGGGGAATAGGGCTTTCACAGTCGAACAAGGGAATGAACCCGAAAACCCAATGCGGGCAGGGACAGGCAGGGCAGTAGGGAAAAGAACAGGGAAGCGGGGGAGGGGGTAAGGAGGAGAAGGACGGAATCCGGTTTTTCCTGCTGTACCGGGGGGCCAAGACCGGAGGCATTCAGGAAAAGGGGCTGTGAGGCGCTGAGAGCGCTTTTTCCTGCTTTTGGCTAGAGAGGTAGCTGAAATGGTCGTTTCGTCGCTGTACGGGCAATTCTAGGCCATTGGCGGCGGTGTTTCGGTGATGGGTTCGCCTGTGTCGATGGAAGTATCTTCCGGGCGGGGTGGAAGAGGCGAGGCCGGAGGGGACGGGCGGCGCTCTTGCAGGATGAGCCGTTGCAGGTGGGGAGGCAGGCTCCGAATCATCGTCATTTCGTCCGCATACCGGCCTTTATGGCTCGTAAGCGCAGGAACGACCACCGGGGTTGGTTCCCGCCTGGGGCGCGGTATTGCGGTGTGTAGCGGGCGGGGATACCACTCCCGCCATGCTTTGAGCTGTTCGAGGTTTTGAGCGCACCAGACCTTGAGCCGCCAGACGCCGGGAATCAACAGGAAATCGACGAGGTTGCCCCCCGTGCCCGTGCCGACATGCAACGCCAGATAGCGGAGCATCAGGCCGACGATGACCACCCAACCCAGCGGCGAGGCCAGCAGGGCGGCGGGGAGGTAGACCAGACCCCAAAACAGTTGCATGGGGAGCCAGATAAGCCGCATCACGTAGCCGAAGGCCACGGGGCGGCCTGTGCGCCACCACACGAACCAGAGAACCAGCAACACCGCTAGGACAGCGAGGGTCAGCAGGGCGCGGGGTCCGCTTTGCGGGGTGGCACAGGCGAGCGGGTGCGCCGACCCGCAGAAGATGAGCCGCATCAGCGCTTGAAAGGCTTCCATTGCTTCACCGTTGCCGGAACGTGCATTTCAGCCACGGGGCGCTTGTGTGCTTCCACTTCCTGCCGCCTTGGAACAGGATGCCATCCACGCAGAAATCATAGCCTTTCCCTCCGGTGCGGAGTTCCGAGGCGAAGTAGGACGGTTCTATCAGGTAATCCATGACTTCCTGTATTGAGGTGCCGTGGGTGGTGCTTTCGCTGATTCCCCGGCTTTCCCCCCAATTCCTGCCCCAGTTGCCCGAACTGGTGCTGTTGCCTTTGCCGTCCGTACTGCTGCCCCCGCCGTAGCTGCCGCCTACCGAGGCGCTGCGGTTCGTGCCGGTGGTGGTGCTTTCGTTCCAGCCCTTGCGGTGGTGGATGCCGCGCCCGATCAAGTCCGCCGCCCATTTCATGGTCTGGTGATCCTGGCAGGCGTGGATGATTTTCGTCTGAAAATTTGTGAGATAGGCATTCACCGTGTGTTCGGGGTGGCCGGTGCCGCTGGCGGCGTGGTAGAGCGCCGGAAGGCTTTGCGTCAGGGACACGGCGCAGACGTGGGAGCTTCGCGCCGTGCTTTGAAATTCCGCGTCGTAGCTCGACATGAAGAGTTGGCATTCATCCGCCCAGAGGAAGCACGGGCGGGTTTTTTTCGTCACCGGGCGACGTTCGATGGCGCGTTGCCATGCGAATTTGAAGATTTGTTGCGCGAGTATCCCGCCGCGTTCCCAGATTTTTAAGGGGAAATCGAGGACGATTACCGCGCCTTCGTGGGAAAGCTCGGGCACCGTGGTGGTGTTGGTGCAGAACAGACGCCGCAAATCCCCTTTGAGGAAGTCGTTCACCATACTGGAAAGGGTGGCGATGATGTTCGAGCGGGTTTTGTTGTCCAGTGAGCCGAAACTGTCTTCACAAAAAAACTGCAAAATCGCTTCGTAATCCTCCTGCGGGAGGGGGGATACCGGGTCGCTTCCGGCTTTTTCCATGGTTTTTAGGAAAAACGAGGTTTGCCGGTAGGTTTCATTCTGCACTTGGCCGTGTCCACGGGGGGCGCTGGTGACGAAGCGCATCAAATCGGGTAGGGAGACCTGCCCATAGGCGGCGTACAGCACGTCCAGGGCGTTCGAGAGCAGCACGCGCACCGAATCCGTCCAGAAGGCATCCCCGCGCCCGCCGCCTTCCATCGCCCGCATGGCTTCCATGACCCGCATCAGCACGGAAACGGCGTTGTTGGCCGAGCTTCCGGCGTCCTGCCGCGCCATTTCGTACTCAAGGAAATTGAACGTCCGCCCGTCCTTGCCGCCGAGGAAGATCATCGAGTTTTGCCGCCCGGTCATTTCCGCGTAATGCCACCATAAATCGGCCTCCCCCGGCTTGGCGCACAGCACCAGTCCGCCCATACCGGCGCGGAGGAACGACAGCGCCAGAGCGCGGCCAGAGCCGGAAGTCTTGCCGGAACCCGTCCCGCCAATAATCGCCGCGCCCATATAGGCGTCGTTTAACGTCCATATGTCACGTTGAGACAGTTTTAGTAACGGTGTTCCGGGGGAATAGCTGTAGTTTTCGGGCATGAAAAATACCGCGTTTACAGTCTTTGGGCTTGCATCGTATCATGCGTGCAAAGTCACAAAAAGCCTGCAAAACAGCGGGGGAATGATGAACAAGTTTCAGCGGGCGGGGCAGGGGGTTTATGGCGCAATCGAGAACGCTTTAGACGATTTGCGCCACACATGGGAGCGGTTCGCCTATGGCCGGAAGGTAACGGGCGAAGTCGATATGTTCACCCCCACCTATGAACACACCGCCGACCCGCACCAAGAGACGCGGGAGGCGTTTGAGCGGGTCTATGGGAAACGGGATACCCCTGAGCAAGGGCAGGAGAGAGAACGGGAGCGCGAGGGACGCGCACGAGAGCCAGAGCAGGAAAGGGAGATAGAGCGGTAGGTTTTGGCAATTAACCACTAAGGGGATAGGCCATGCTGAAAGTTAAAACTATTTCGTCGGTTTTGTTCCTGTCGATATTCAACGCCAACGCATTGGCAGCAGGGTACTACCAAAACAATTATCCACAAACAAACCCGTATGCCGTTCAGGCGGCTAGTGACCAAGAAGCAACCCAGAATTCATCTTCTACCACAAGCGACATAATAAAATGGGGTGTGGCGGCTCTTGGCGCTTATGTGCTTATCAAGAGCGCAGGGGGGCTTTTTGATGGTGGTGGTAGCAGCTACAGCGGAGAAGGAGGGGGCGGAGGTGGTGGGTATGTGCCACTTTCCGATGATGAACGGGGAAAAGCGATGCGGGTTGAACCGATAGACCCGTTTTATGGTTCAGACCACACCGCGCCGCCTATCAGTGATTTTTATGGTTCAGACCATACTCAATAGGCAATAAAATAAATTATTCACATTAATGGGTGGCAATATGACCAGAGAATTAATGATTATTGTTGCAGCGTTTTGTTTTAGCGGTGTGGGTTATGCTGCGGGTAGCGTCAAGGTTTGCAACTATCTAGATCAAAACGTATCATTTGTCTTTGGATGGCATGACGCAATATTACCAGTAGCTGATGGGTGGTATACCGTGAAAGGTGGAACATGTAAAAGGCTTAACTTTCCAGAAGCTGACACATATCTTCCAATGTATGCCTATGCTATATCAGACGATGGAACTGAATATAGGCCAAGGGGTGATTCTGGTAAATTTTGTATAAAGAGAAATGATAATTTTGACCAATATGGCACATTAGCATGTGCGGCAATTGATGCCGCTGTTGATGCTACTGCTACGGAATTAAATGGGGGGAAAAAAACCAAAGTTGGGGCTGTAACATGGGAACAATTGAATGCCATGTATAAGGTAAGCGCTGGGGAGTTCATGTTTGATATTGTAAAAGTAAAATAGTTATTTTGTTTTAAACTTGGGAAGTGGGTCGCGCTTTCCGCCTTTAATTGCAATAGCTAATGGATTGATTTGGTCTATCGGTGGTAATGGTTCCTCAGTAATAATTACATTTGTGTTGTTCTCTGTTTTCCAGCTAATTGCTTCAAGAAGAATATCAAGCATTCCTTTTTGATTATCTAACATATTTACTCCATTAAATTGATGGGTTTTGTTGCGGCTATAATTGATAGATAACCGTTTATTGCGTCAATTTAATGACATTCACCCTTGTTGAATATCCTAGCGGGGGTGGGGGGCGGCGATGAGCCCCCCGATTCGCCGCGCAGCGGCGACCGCCTTATTTTTCCCCAGCGTCAAACCTTATCCGTTGAATAACCACATTCTCCGGTTTCGGGTCTTTGTTTGAGGACTCGCGGAGATAGTCAAGCTCATGGTTGCGGATAAGATCGAGAACCCGGCTTAGATTCTGCCCCTCGACGGTGACTTTCCCAATCGTGGCAAAAATCACGATGGTATGGTCTCCGGCATAGATCGCGCCGCGTATGTCGTGAAACGGGATAATCACGCCCTGCCCATCGGCTAGTTTCACATCGAGCATGGCTTTCTTGCGCGTGCGGTCGATGCCGTAGGCGTCGTATTTTTCGATATTCTCCGCATTGATGGAAACAACCTTTTCCTCCCGCGCCGCAGGCGCGGGCGATTCCTTGGGCGTGGATTCCGGCTTTGCGGTGCCGAGGTAACTTTGAAAGAGGGCGGCGTTATCGGTTTTCCTGTCACTCATCGGTCAATCTCTCTTTCAGGTTCATTGAGTACGCCCCCATAATGGCGGGGTAAGTGGGTTTCCCTGCTCGGCTGTTGGGTATGTTCGGGCAGTTCCACGGGCTTTTTACGGCGTTTCACGAGTTCTTCCCCGCCGACCTGCCGCGCATGGTGCGCGTGGGCTTGGGCGGTGCGGTCGATATTCCGGCTTATATTCTGCGCTTGGGCGGCAAGGCAACCTTTTTGCCACTGGACGAAACAGGGTGTTTCCTGCCCGGTGCGGATATATTCGTGATAAGCGGTTTTGGTCAGATAGGGGCGGGGAATCGCCAGAATCCCCCGATCCGCATAAGAGCGGTGATCTACCCGTATTGGGCTTCCTGCGTCGCTTAGGGCTTTGTTGGCGTATTCCTGCCATGTTTCGCGTAAATCCCGAAGTTTGGATTTATCCTTTACCATATCGTCCCGCGTAAATAACGCGGTATTCCACTCCCTTTCTTTTTTTCCGAATCCCTCCGGCGTCAAAACCCGCATGGTGAGCAAGATATGCGCGTGCGGATTGGGTTTGCCGTCCCGCGCCGGGGGGCAATGGATGGAGAAATCCGCCACCATGCCCTTACCCACGAACTGATCCGCCACGAAGTGGCGGACGAGTTTTATTTGTGCGTCCTTGGATAAGTCGCGGGGTAATGAAACGATGACCTCGCGGCAAAGCTGCGCCTTGGCGCGGCGGGTGGAGATGTCCTCCGCCTTTTCCACCGCGTTCCAGAGCTTACCCCGATCTAACACCCATTCCGCCGCCCCTTCGGGCGCGAGAATTTCTTTATGCACAATGTCCTTTTTCGGGGTGTAGTCGTGGGTAATGCCGGTGCGCTCATCGCAAAGCTTGTCCCGCGCCCGGTAGGCGGCAGCGGCCACGCAGGAATGACCGGCGGCGCGGCTGATGATTTTGACCTCGCAGTGATAATGCCCTGTCGTCATCGGTAGGAGTCCGGGAGGGGAGGAAGACGCCGAGGGGGATCATAGCAGGCTTCGGCGGGGGGAAGGCAAGAAAGTCCACTTATACATTCCTCCGCTATCGCTACGGAATGCGTGGACTTCCCCGCCTTCCTTCGGGCGTCGGTGAAAGCGGCAAGGCCGCAAAAAGGCGAAGACAGCGGCGCTAGGGTGGCGGCGCGGTACAGCGGGGACGCAATGACCGCTAAGGGTGAAGCGGCCAGCCTCTAGGGGGTGGCCGCTTCCATTTCCGGCTTGGGCTATCGCCCAAGCGGAAACCGTTGGGAGGGTCGGGCGGTTTGTCGTTGACAGGGTTGGGTAAGGTGCTTACCGTTAGTCTTACAGTTAAACTTTACAAAGCCTAATTCCCCATGCTTACCCTAGGACAAGCCGCAAAAGAAACAGGGCTTTCTAAGCCGACAATCTCAGCAGCCATAAAGAAAGGGCGGCTCTCCGCTTCTCGTGGTGAAGGAGGGCAATACCAGATTGATCCCGCCGAGCTTTTCAGGGTTTACCCACCTTCCAGTAATGAAAATGTAATGGCTTTACAAAGCCTAACCCCACAGGAAACCGGCACCTTACACCGGGAGATAGAGCTTTTGCGGGAGCAATTGGAACGGGAGCGGGAATTTAACGCCGAGCTTTCGCGGCGGCTGGACGAGGAAGCGCAAGAGCGGCGGAAGTCCGCCGAAGAAATCCGGCGGCTTACCCTCCTGTTGACACATAAGCCAGAGCGGGAGACCACACAGCCTGAACCTACTACACCGAAGGTCGAGGGCGAAAAGGGGCGGTTTTGGGAAAAGTTATTCGGGCGGAGCCAAATAGATTAACGTGTCGCTCGTCCTATTTGTCTATTTGTGCCAAATATTGATTTTTGGCACAGGTGGATTTCGTCTCTTCTCAACTTTTAAATAAAGTCGTTGGATGCGAGAACTTGATTATTTTGAGATTTGCAGCCGCTAATTTTACGTAAAATAGTGCTCTTTTGTTCTTGGGTAGCGGCTAATGTTAGCTCTTTTCGTAGTTTATGCGTTTTTAGATGCTGTCTATTAGGAAGGGCCAGTTTATCTTTTACAATTATGCCGGTAATTTCAGAGAATCCATTGCGGTAATTCTTTTCCTTATGATACTTAAGTCCACAGCGGCTAATTTGCTGGCGAATTTCCCACATTACCCATTGAGGAACTTCTTTCCCTGATATTGTTAAATCATCCATATAAACAGTAATGATGCACTGAGCATCTTTTGCGATTCTGGAAATTTCATCCCACATATCAACATGGGCAAAATATGAGAGAATCGGACTTAGAGGGCTACCTGTAGGAAGTCTCCCCTTGATTGTTGATATGGCCGTAAGTATCCCTGCTACGTCTTCAGAGCATTTCATGTAGCTATGAAAAAACCAATAGACACGCTTAGATGACGTAGAAACAAAATATTCCTTTATATCAAGGCATACAACATGTTTCTGACCAACATGCTGCTTCGCATTTGTAATGTATGACCTTCGCTTGACTGGACAGAAGAGAAAATCAGGAGGCGAGATTCTCGATAGGAGGTCAGCTATTCTTTTCTGAATAACTTTAAGGTTATAACATGGGTTTTCTATGTGCCTTGATTTGCCTTTTTCGTTAATTTCGTCCCATTCTTTGTAAGAATCACATGCCCCAGCAAGTTTTTGAATGTCTTTAATGCTTATACCAAGAATTTTAGAGAGACGTTTTTTTGTCCTAAGATAATAAATTGGAGATTCTGTATGCGGATAATTTTTTATTTTATTCTGCATACATTTTCCCAGACCGTTCTGCTATAAAACTTAGTAGGCTCAAAATCTTGGAAGACACCGCAACTCTAACCTTTTCTGCGGTTTTATCGTTATTAATGTTTTCAGAAAAGAACAAGATCGAGGAGACTGGAATTTCAAAGACTGCTGAATACTTATCAAGGAGAGACAAAACGGGGGTTTTTTTTCCGCCTTCTATTTCCGATAAGTGGGATTTTGATATGCCAAGCCGTTCAGAAAGTTCCTTCTGCGTCATGTCATGGAATACCCTCAGTGTCCGTAAAGCCTCGTGTAACATGGTTAAATACCCAAGGTTTAAGGGATAGTAATATGCCGGGTTAGCGATCTAGCACGCGAAAAGCTGTGTCAGATAAGTTAATATTCGTGCGATTTGCACAATTATCTCACCAAGACGAGCAGCCCATTTCCATACCTGCGGGTTACAAAGGCAACGCCAAAGTTTTGTCCGCCATTTCAACCGCTCCCGCCGTTTGTCAGCAACATCGTTCATGTGAACCTCCTTCGATTCCGCTCCCGCACCATGCGGGAGCGTCGCCGAAAATCGAAGATTGGGAACGACGGTGTTAACCCGGCATCACTCTGGCGCGGTGGCTCGCCGCCGCCGCGCCCCCCGCCGCCATGTAGGCGCCGGAAAGGTGGAAAGCTCAATTGGCCTTCCTCGGATTGCTTGAGCAATCCAATGAGTGGCGAATATCCCTCAGTTGTTGACTGGCACCAATTATACGTAATAAAGTTCTCAAAGTACACAATAAAGTTCGCTTATAGCGAACAAATCCCGATTCAGAGCGGTACAAGCTGGCTGCTGCTCTTGCGCAGTTAGCCAAGTTTGCTAGGAACACCAGCACCCAGACTCTCGTGCCCTTGCCAAAAATCAAGATTTTTGACACGGCTTCGTGTCCCTGCTAAATCAATGGCCTATCTGTGCCATAAATCAGGGACAAAACATCATGAAAATCGGCTATGCGCGGGTGTCCACCGACGACCAGAACCCGGACTTGCAGCTTACCGCCCTCAAGGCGGCAGGATGCGAGCGGGTGTTCACCGATAAGGCGACGGGGGCGAGCGCCAAGCGCCCCCCAGTTGACCCGGTTGCCTTGCGGCGCTGGCAGCGGGCGACACGCTGACCGTGTGGAAGCTTGACCGGTTGGGCGTTCTCTGGTGACTTGATTGCCCTGATGGACGACCTCAAAGCGCGGGAAGTGGCTTTTCAGTCGCTTACCGAATCCATCGACACGACGACCCCCACCGGCGGGCGATGTGGCAAATGGTGGGCATACTGGCCGAGCTTGAACGCTCTTTGATCCGGGAGCGCACGCAGGCGGGCGGGCGGCGGCGGTGGCGCGGGGGGTGAAGATGGGGCGCAAGCCCAAATTGACCGCGCAGCAGGTAGCGCACGCCCGCGCACTACTCGACCAAGGCGAACTTCACGACAGCATAGCCAAGTCGCTGGCGTTTCTCGGCGGACGCTCTACCGTGCGCTACGGGATTTTTCTTGAATGTCCTGACAATGTGTGTATAACTAACGAATACTCATTTAAGAGGGCGAAAAGCTATGCAACTTGAAGCAGAATC